>CANIMM010000142.1 GCA_947468255.1 Chitinophagaceae bacterium
CATTTCGAACAAGCAAAAACTTTCTTTCAGTATTAATTATAAGTTGGCTTTAGCCTTCGCTGATTTAAGAATTTGCAATTAATGGATATTTGTTTGTCAAGGCACCATTTGCAGTGGACTTTGTTATGGGCTAGTATTAATCGAAGTGAAATCGACATTGAATAATAAAACATTTTTGGTCTACTCCTTTTTTGCCTTCTACTTTATATACGAGTCTATGTTCACCCGTAATTCGGCGTGACCAAAATCCTTTTAAATCATGCTTCAGTGGTTCTGGTTTTCCAGTACCTTGAAAAGGTGTTTTTTTTATTTCATTCAATAAATCTTTTATTTTCTCTACAATAGAATGGTCTGTTTCTATCCAGTATTGAAAATCTTCCCAACCATTTTCAGTAAACTCAAAATCCATAAGTATATTTTATTATAGCTTGAATTGGTGAGTTTTGCCATTCTTTAATTGACCGATAGCATCCTGTAGACGTTGTCTATTGGCGGACGTTGATAACAAATGGCCGGTCTCATTAAGCGAATTATATTCTTTCATGGATAAGATTACAATTGCTTCCTCTTCGGCAGCCCTGGATACAATAATAATATCAGATGATTTAGATACATCATCCAGATATTTTTTCATATTGTTTCTCAGTTGAGTAATAGATACTGCTTGCATAACTAGATTTAATTTGTACTTACAAATGTACGTAATTCTGTACGGCCATTATAAATTTTCAATAAAAAGTCCCTCAAAATGATCCTAATAGCCAAATTTGAAGAACTTTTTGAAAGCAATGGGAGGTTATTGGCATTGTTGGGTTATTTTAAAGATTCATTCCGAGTTCCTGCCTAGATTTGCAATTTACCGATGTTAGTTTGTCAAGCCACCTTTCCGGATAGGCCCATTTTGGAAGGATATTTTAGTAGCTTTAGTCGTCTAAGCCTTTTCCATTGAGTATTTGTTGTAGATATTTTTCAATTCTTGCTTCTCTTGTCTTGACTTGTTTGGGGGCAGCGAAGAAAAGTAAATAGCCTCTTTGTCGGCCTGGTGTCAATACTTGGAAGGCTTTTTTTAATTCCGGTATATCGTTTAATACGACTTGAAATTCTTCAGGTATTTTGTATTCATTTGTCTTCTTCAATTCCATTTTTAGCCCTGCTTTATCAAGTGCCATCGCTTCTTTGATGTATGATTTTATGAGTGATTTATTTTTCAATATGTCTTCAACAGTTGTAAAACGAATTTGTCTTGCCGATTGAACATTTTCAGTTTGTTGAACTAAAATCTTATTTTTGTCTTTGAGCAAAGCGCCTTGCATAAATAATAAGGCACAATAATCCTTAAAACCGTGTATTAAAACAATATTGCTTTTTCCTGCGGTGTAACAAGGGCAACCCCATTTCAATTCTTCTATGAGTCTACAGTCAAGCAACAGCGTTCTCAATGCTAAATATGCTGCTTGCCATTTTGTAGGCTTATTAAAATAAAAATCTACTGTAGGGTTCATTGTTTTAGATTATTATGTTGTCTGGTTCACTTTGCTTTTAATGGACTGTATTTTGGCGATGTAGCCCTGTGTTGTGCATCTGGAAGGGCTGTATCGCTTACGGGATGTTAGTGGTGGTTTTATTGTGAAATTCTGTTTTTCAAGTCCATTCTTGAATGAATAACCCTAATTATCTCTATCAAATCATTGCTAATTTTTCGAAAAAATACAATGTGTTGAGTAGCCCGATATCCAATAAGAAATTCAGTTACTTCGTAATAAGTTTTACCAAGTTTTGAGTTGTCTGCAAGCTTTTGAAAACATTCAAGTAAGTAATTATAATATTTGTCAGCTTGAACTTCTGACCATTCTTCAAAAGTATAATCCCAAGTGTTTGCCAAATCTTCCACTGCTTTATTGGTTAGTTGATATTTAGCCATTATTTTTCTTCCTGTCTTTTAAATAAGCTAAATGTTTCGTTGGATTAAAGTCTTTCGCAACTCCACTATCAATACCGTCTTTAATTGATTTACGTAAGGCTAGTAATTTTTGTTCTTCCTCCTCAAGCAATCGAAGCCCTGCTCTAATTACTTCACTTGCGTTCTTGAATCTTCCTTCTGTTACGCTTTTATCGACAAAAGTTTCAAAGTAGTCTCCAAGTGAGACTGATGTATTCCTTCCCATTGTAAATAATTTGAAATAAAGTTACCAATATTTGGTAATTATGCAAAAATCTATTGGATCATTTTTAAATCACAGTTAGCGCAAAAAAGTATGACTAGCGGCAGATTGCATAGCGATTTCTTGTCAAACTGGTGTGAAGTTTAAGGGGCTTTAAACCTTAAGTTTAGCAATTTCTCTGCCATTAAGGTCAGCATATCTTGTTTTCAGTCTTTTATTAATCATCATCTTCAACCAACTATGGAAAAGCAAGAAAGGGTACTTGCAGTTCGGCTAATTTTTTGTAGCCTGCTGCATTCATATGGATGGCATCATGATAATATAATTGCTGATTGTATATATTATATCCGCCTAAAGAGAACTGATCAAGAACTGGTATACCATGAAGTGCGCAGACTTTCTTTTGCATTTCAACGTATTTATTCATCCCTTCTGGATAAAGTGGATCATAACCGCCTCTATTCATAAAGGCTTTACTGGAAGTGAAAAAATAGATAATTGCATGTGGATTTATTGCATAGATTTTTTTTATGCAATAGTTAATACCTCCTGCCTGAGTAATTAGTTTTTCTTTATCATAACCATCCAATTCGGTATAATCGGTATATAATCCTACTTCCCTTTGATTGGTATAATCATTCGTTGATGCCCATAAAATATAAATATCATGCATACCAGCCTTATCAACTTGTTGCTGAAGAGATTTTCCTTGCAAAGAAGAAAATCCTGCTCCTGGAACTCCATAATTATGAATGGTCATTCCTAAATATTTTTCCCACAATATTTTTGCGCTATCACTTGCTGGTATCACCGAAACAGAACCACCAAATACGGCTACTGACTTTCCATAATTCAAAGATGTTCTAAGCGGCAAGGCATCCATCCCCTTTTGTGAATAGACACTACTCGATAATAGAAAAAATAACACCACTAAATAACTAATACTTCTTTTCATAATCTGGATATTTTAAATTTAAGTACTCAATTTATTGTAACATAATTATTTTCCGAAAACCTCCATTTTACGGCAATACATTTATTATTCGCATACTCAAAAACACCTTGATTAAGTTTAAAAAATGGCGACAGGTGTACTAATCAATTTATTCAGTGATTTGAGTCATATTTTAATAGCATACCAAGCGCTACCTTAAAGTTTGGAATTTATATTTAAACTAAAAAAAATAAACAATGGGAAATTTACTTTATATAATTGCAGTGATACTAATTATAGGTTGGGCAATTGGTTTTTTTGCATTTAATATTGGTGCAATCATTCATATTCTACTTGTTATTGCGATTATAGCTATATTACTTAGAGTCATTCAAGGTAAGAAAATTATTTAGAATTAGGTTTTTAAATTCACGCTGTTTTACCTTATTGGGTATATAAATGAAAGCTCTTTGCTAATGGATTGTGTATACCGCATCGGGCTTTGTGTTTTTTTTGGCCGGGGGAATTGAAGTACCAATGCCGGATTAATTACTAAAGTTCAATTGAAAACTGCCCTTGAATTTTGTACTTCAGCCGGTCTGACGCAAAATTATGTTTTTGTTCTAGCATTTTTCGCTAGGGCACTTCAACTTGTCTATGTCGTTTTACAATTAAATAGTCAACAACAAGTACAGATATTTTTGGAAGTAATAGCATTGTAAAAAAAGCAAAATATGAAATTGTTATTGTTGGTGGAGTTGCTGCTAATGTGAAAATGTGATTACCAGTTGGGCTGCCAGGGAAAATATAATTTTGGGCTATGTTCCAACCATAATGAATTGCGAAGGGTATGAGTAGTGAAAATGTTCTTGCATAAGAGAATGCTAATAAAAGACCCATTGCAAATGTAAAAGTAAACACAATACTCATTTGCGTCAAATTACCCCAAACTCCTGCATTTATCCAATGCAATACTGCAAATAATATTGATGAAATAATAACAGCTTTTTTAGTTCCAATTTTTTTAATTAGAATGTAGAGTAAAGCTCCCCTGCAAAGTAATTCCTCTGTCAAAATTGTCCTGAATTGATACCAAATTTCAAGTAAAATTGACGTAACTGTCAAAGATTGAGTTAATGTGTAATCTTCTTTAGCAAAGTACATTCTCAAAAGAAAAGCGGTGACTGAAAGTATGGCAGATGCAATGAAAAGAATTGAGAAATATTTCAGTCTATTTATTGTAGGTGTCAACCCCAAAGCGGACAAGTTTCCTTTTACGAATAGCCAAATTAGTAACCAAGAAATTGCAAGCAGTCCAATTAATTGCAACATTGTATTCTTTTTTAAATTTTTTGGCTCTGTCAAATATGTTTGCACTTAACGGGTTGCAACTATCCGAAGGTGTGGTTTTCAGACTAAAGCGCATTAGAACCATCAAGCTTGGATTTATCACTTCAGTTTCATAGAAATACAAAATCACCGCTTTTGCAAAACGGCTGTTATTGGCTGCTCGATTTAGTGTAGGGGTCTCTTTTTTATCATTCCTCCTTTGGTGTCTTTTATTGCGTGTTGCACTACAAATGCTGTTTCGTCAATTTTTTCAATTTCAAGTAATAATTTTGACACTTCTAACCTTGTAACAACACAAAATAAAACTTTTCCTTCTTCCCCAAATTCACCACGTGAGCCAAATCCTTTGTCTGATTTAAATCCGGTTACACCACGCCCCAAGTTCTTGGTTATGTGATGCTTTATTTCTTCCGCTTTCTCCGAAACAATAATTACTCCTATATATTCTTCAATTCCATTTATTACAAAGTCTACCGTCTTTGATGCAGAAAAATAAGTAAGCATTGAATACATTGCAGTTTCTATCCCGACTAAAAATATGGCGGAACAAAACAATAGAATATTGAAAACAGCAATGAAATCGCCAACTGTTAAACTACTTTTTCTACTTACTGTAATCGCCAATACTTCTGTTCCATCAATTACTGCACCTCCACGAATCGTTAGTCCTATACCTGCTCCCAAGAAAAAGCCGCCAAATATTGAAATCAATAATTTGTCGCTTGTTATGTCGGGTAAAGTTACGAAGTAAACTAAAATTGCTAAAACCAAAATTGCAAATAAACTTTTGATGGCAAACTCAATTGAAATTTGTTTTGCACCAATAATTATAAATGGAAGGTTCACTAAAATGATTAGGTAGGAAAGTTCAATTTTAGTAAGCATTTCTAGCAAAAGAGAAACACCCATAGCTCCACCATCCAAAAAATTATTAGGTAATATAAAGCCTTTAAGTCCAATAGAAGCCATAGCAACACCTAAGATGATAAATATTGCATCTTTTAAGTGCCTTTTTATTAAAATGTTATCTATAGTTCTTCTAAGTTTATTCATATCACTTTTCTTCAATTTCTTTTATTCGCTTGTTCAAATATCATACTTTTATTCACAGAATTGAACATATTATTATCAAAGCGATTCATTTCGCTATTTCATTTTTACTGAACCCAAACAAGCATCGCCTTCTTCTATTCCTGTTAGCCACACTATTAGTTTTTTAGTTCGTTCTTCTGTTAAATCTTTTATATAAATACTCCAACACATCGGGTGAATACTTCCATAATATCCTTGTTCTCTTTCTGGATATTTTGATTTCATTTCTGCGTCTCTAAATTGTATCCAAATTCTTTGGGCATTTTTTAAGTTTTTAATAAATACTGCATCTGACTTATATTCATTCAGAATTTGATTATAAACCAAATTTAATTCTTTGTCAGCTTTCAAATAGTTGCTTTCCTCTTCTTGGTTCATTTCTAATTGAGTTTGTCCAAATGTATCATTTGAAATTGCAAAACATAAAAGAGTAATTAAGGCAAATAGTATCTGTTTCATTTTATTTATTATTTTATTGGATGGTTTCGGTAAACTTACTGCTAACGGTTTGCAGCTTGTCGAAGGGTGGAGTTTTTAGCACAAATATTTATACTTAGCACAAATGTTTTTTTACCAACAATGTTTCTACGAAGTACGTCAGCCCCCATAACGTAATACCCGGTTATTATTAAGTTGTTCTGTTTATTATTTGTCTATATACACCGTCCCAAAGGTCAATACGTTTTTGTAGAGACTCAATAGTCGCCTGTTCCGCTTCTCTCAAAAATTGTTCGGCTGAATTTTTATTAAAATTTCAAAAGTTCAATTTATTACTGCTGCCCCCATTTTGGCAAATCCATGTTAGTGGTAGGTTTAATTTATTTTTTGTAATTCTCAACACGTAACCTCCAATATATCATTTCATTTTCTATCCTATCCTGTATGAAATTAAATTTATTCAAGAGATGGATCGAGTCAATGTTTTCTATTAAACAGTTTGCAGTTATATTCTTTACTATTGTAGTCGTAAAAGCCCATTGTATTATTTCGCTTACTGCTTCTGCAGCATAGCCTTTTCGTCTTTCTTCTTTAATTATACCATATCCTAAATCAATATTTTCTTCTTCATAATTAAATCCTTTAAATCCTACATCTCCAATTACTTCCAACGTGTCTTTTTTAATAATCATCCAGGATTCAAAACCTGTTGGATATTCTACTTTATTTAAGTTGTTGATTATTCTTGGCAACGTGTTCAAAACGTCTGCGTCTGGCCAGCTTCTACCTTTTTTAAAATTCAAGGCGGCTAAGTCTCTATAATCATTGTTTGAAATATTTCTGCAAATGTCTAATGTAAATGGAATGACTATTAATCTTTCAGTAATAAGTTTATCAATTGCTAATTTATTAACTTTCATTTTTATTTATCTTTTCCTATCGGGCAGGGTTAACAATGTGACACCGTCTGTATGGCGTAAATCACGTTGCCGAAAACAGATAGTAGGAACATCTTCCCTTCTTCAGCACTACGTACCAGTTTCCATGTTTTCCCCTTGTCTGATGACTTGTAAATGCCGTGGGTATGACCACAAAAAAAGTTTTCACCCACCTGGATAATGGTTGTAATGTACGTTTGAACCGGAAGGACGGAAGTATACGCAGTATGCCGAGTTGAATCGGAAAAGCCTTTTGCCGGACGGTTAGCATTCACCGCCGGAAAAATTGGCTCAATAAAACCAGGCGTCTGCAGGCCGGCATCAATAGCTTGCCAGGTTTTGCCGCCGTCGTAAGAGGTTCGTATTCTCCGGGTATTGGAAACCGTGCTGTAAGTAATAGCAGCGAATCCACCATTGATGCTTGCTACATCAATGCCCACGCCGCCCTCACTGATCACTAGGGACCAGTTTTCACCATCATCGGTTGATCTTATTATGCCTGCCTCGCTGGTGGCAAGGAGTACACCATTTGATGCTACCATTTTACCCCCGCCTCCGATAGGCAGTTGTTTCCATAACTTTCCACTGTTACTGGATTTAAAAAGACCTCTGTCGGAGCCGATGAAAACCGTGCCTCCGGCAGTTTCAATAACGCTGAATATTTGTTTCTCTGTAAAATTGGTGAATACCGGCGACCATACACTCGTTCCGTTTCTTTTTTGAAAAATTCCTCCACCACC
>CANIMM010000143.1 GCA_947468255.1 Chitinophagaceae bacterium
AATATTTGAAAAGCAGGGTCGGGCTGACTTGGCAGTGAAAGAGAAAGAAGAGATGGAGGTAATAGAAAGATTTCTTCCAAAACAACTTTCTGAAGCTGAAATAAGGGCTGCAGTTGCTGCAATCATTACCCAAACCGGCGCTGCTTCACCTGCAGATATGGGCAAAGTAATGGGTGTTGCCAGTAAGCAATTGGCGGGTTTGGCAGACGGAAAAACCATCAGTAATCTGGTAAAGGAATTATTGAGTCAGTAAGGCATATTATTAATTTTTAGTGTCGGGTTTCTCATAACACCCTGTTAGAAAATTTTCTATGTTAGATATCATTTTTGCCATTGTAATTGTTATTGCCCTTTTTAAGGGATACAAGAAGGGATTAATCATTGCCCTTTTTTCACTCATTGCCTTTATTGTTGGTATCGCTGCAGCGGTAAAATTATCAGTCGCAGTTGCCAGTTATTTTCAACCCCATCATTCGAGCTCTTCCAAATGGCTTGTTGTACTTGCATTTGTAGTGCTTTTTTTGGCGGTGGTACTAATCATTCATATGGGAGGCAAACTCATCGAAAAAACTTTTGAAATGGCTCTGCTGGGATGGGCCAATCGATTAGGAGGTATTTTACTCTATGCTGCATTGTATACTATCATTTTTAGTGTGTGTTTATTTTATGCCGATAAAATACATTTATTTGAAAAAGCTACCCTTTCAGAATCACTTGCCTACCCCTATGTGCAGCCAGTTGGACCAAAAGTAATAGAGGGTCTCGGCAAATGGATTCCCCTTTTTAAAGATGCTTTTTCTCAATTGGAGGACTTTTTTTCCACTGTATCTGATAAAATTCATGTTTAATTAATAGGCTTTACCATTATTTACTGTAATTTCAGTGCGATTGTATAATTTAGCAACTAGTTAATGACTAGAATTTACTATTAGTTCCAATAGAATGAGTTACGAAATAAAACAAGACGGAAAGTTCAAATACTTAGAGGAAGGTCAGGGCGAACCGCTGATGCTGCTCCATGGCCTTTTTGGCGCATTGAGCAATTTTATGCCATTGATCGAATTTTTCAAAAAAACGCATCGGGTAATTGTGCCTATGCTCCCATTGCTTGAACTTGATTTACTTCATACTTCAGTGGGGGGGCTCCAAAAATTTGTTCAGAAATTTATTGAGCACCGTAACTATACTCAAATTCATTTGTTGGGAAATTCCTTGGGCGGACATGTGGCGCTGATTCATATTTTAAAACAGCCCGAACGAATCAAAACGCTTATTTTAACTGGCAGCTCTGGCCTTTTTGAAAATGGCATGGGGGATACTTACCCTAAACGAGGCGACAAAGAATACATTCGTACAAAAACAGCCCTTACCTTTTATGACCCGGCTATGGCTACCGATGAACTGGTAAATGAAGTGTTTGAAATTACCAACAACCGGCTTAAAGTAATTAAAATTATTGCACTAGCTAAAAGTGCCATTCGAAATAATCTGGGTGAAGAACTCAATGAAATAAAACAGCCTACTTGTTTAATTTGGGGAAACAATGATACCATCACCCCGCCATTTGTAGGGGAAGAATTTAATCGATTAATCCCCAACAGCGAATTACATTTTATTGACCATTGCGGTCATGCTCCAATGATGGAGGTGCCGGAAGCGTTCAATGCGGTTTTGGCTGCTTTTTTAGCGAAACAGCAAACGCCAGTTACCAACGTTGGATAATAATATTTGCCTTTGTACGTTACAACCTTAATAGCTGGCATTATTTCAGGTATTACAAACGCCTCAAACCACTCATATGCTAACCAATGAACTCATCAACCATGCCATTCCACAGCTCCAGTTGCAGGATAGTATTAGTAGAGCATTGCAGTTAATTCAAGAATACCAGCTTTCCCATTTACCCGTAGTGTCGGGTAATAAATACCTGGGAATGATTGGAGAAGACGAATTGCTCGATGCTGGGCAGGAGGGTGGGAATATTGGTATTTTGCAAGAAAATTTTATCGCTGTAGCGGTTAGGGAGGGAGAACATTTTCTGAATGCGGTAAAATGCTGCAACCTTTTTGAGACAACCCTCGTTCCCGTAACCAATCAACAAAATGAATTGCTCGGCGTAATCACCGCTACTGATCTTTTAAAGGCGCTAGGTGATTTTTCAGGTTCCAACGAAATTGGAGGAATTATTGTCATCCAAATGGAACGCGCTAGATTTGCCATTTCTGAAATCAGCCGTATTGTAGAAAGCAATGATGCCACTATCCTCCATCTAAATACTACCTTTAACGCTGAAAATAGTTTACTTACCGTTACCCTCCACCTTAACAAAAAAGAAATAGCCGCAATTGTTTCTGCTTTTGAAAGGTACGAGTATACAATCGTTCATTATTTTGGAGATGAAAAATTTGAGAATGAAATTCACAGCAACTATCGTCATTTGATGAGCTACCTAGATATTTAATTTTCTCATCAACCATCCTGCAACCCTAGTGGCAGGATGAATTACAAAGATTTTAAAAGTACCGTGGGGAAAGAAGTGCTGAATCAATGAATATTGTAAAAAAAATATGGTGTGGAAGTTTATTCTTAGCACTCGCTATCAATGCAGCTGCTCAAAATACAGATGTATCCATGCCTCCTATAACCCAGCTGCCCTTTGTCACCCCTGCCTATAAAGGAAAACTTCAGGTCCGTGAAATTATAATCAAGGGTAATAAAAAGACCAAGGGGTATATGATACTTCGGGAAATACAGTTCAAACCAGGAGATTCAATTAGCATCAGCACCCTGAACGAATCGTTTCAATTAGCCAAACAACAGGTATACAATACCGCACTATTCCATGAAGTCACCGTAACGTTAGCGATGATAACTGCCTTTCAAATCAATGTTATTGTGACCGTTAAAGAAAGGTGGTATATTTTCCCTACTCCTCAATTTCAGCCCGTTGACCGGAGTTTGAATGAGTGGCTGGTTAAATACAATGGTGATTTGTCACGCGTCAATTATGGGGTAAAATTTGAACATTACAATTTCAGCGGAAGAAGGGACCCCCTCCATCTGTATGTGCTGAATGGCTATACGAAAAATCTAGCTTTTTCCTATTCGCAGCCTTACAGCAACAATGCACTCACGCAGGGTTTTGGAGTAGGTGGCGGTTTTTCCGAAAATAGGGAGGTGGCCTACAAAACATCAACTGACAATAAAATCCTTTTCTTTACAAACAATAACTTTGTTAAAAAAAATGCTTACGGAAATATTAGTTTGCGACTACAAAAAGGGATTTTATTTCGACACCTTTTTAATATCGCCTACTCAAGCCTAACTGTTAGCGATTCTGTAATATCTGCATCCTTCAATCCAAATTATTTTAACACCAAAGG
Source organism: Chitinophagaceae bacterium (assembly GCA_947468255.1). Classification (GTDB taxonomy): domain Bacteria; phylum Bacteroidota; class Bacteroidia; order Chitinophagales; family Chitinophagaceae; genus Ferruginibacter. Next base: position 3,384 of record CANIMM010000143.1, read on the forward strand.
CGCAACCAACGGATTGATTGACTTTACTTATACCTATCAGTATACTAATGCAAACAACGCTGCCTATGCATTGAAAGGCGTGACCAGCTATCTTTCCTTGTCGAAAAGGGGGCTTGGATTTACAGGCGGCACCAACCGATTTGTTGTTGAAGCTGCTTATAATAAATTTTGGGCACATGCTCATAATTGGTACACCAGTTTACAAGTCATAGGAAATGTAAAACTTCCTTTTGAGCAACCCTATATCAATCAAAAAGCGATCGGGTATGCAAATGCCAATTTAAGAGGGCTGGAATATTATGTAGTAGATGGTGTTGCATTTGGAATTTTTAAGTCTACCCTAAAAAAGAAACTGTTTTCATTTTCAATCCCCATGCCCTTTTCATCTAGTTTAATTCCCTCACTTCCCTTTTCGATATTTGCTAAAACATATGTAGATGCCGGTTACTGTTATAATAAAAAAAAGTACGATACCGATCTGAATAACCGCTTACTGTATACCGGGGGGTTTGGTATTGACATTTTGACTTTATATGATATCAGTTTGAAAATCGAATACAGTTTTAATCAATTGGGGCAACATGGCCTATTTTTTGAAAGCCGTTAAACTTATTTTTTAAACTTTACATGTAACTCCTCCGCTTAGTTTAACTATATTTATCATCCGAAAAACTGAAAATTGCAGGGCGAAGTGTTTTTCTTTATCCTTTGCCTACTTAAAATTCGGAAGTTATAAAAAAATTAAAGTGGGGCACTCCTTGATCATATGCCTGATGAGCAGGATGGTCCCATTAATTATAAAAAATTTACATGAAAATAGCCATCTACAGCCGTGGTATCGAAAATGACCAACATAAGGACATGGTGATATTGCTGGAAGAATTGAAAAATCATTCGGTAGAACCTGTTTTTTTTCAAGACTTTTTCAACCAGTTCTATTCTGCCGTCAACATGACGGATAAATACTCCACTTTTAACGCTGCCGAAGACCTGGATGATTCGATTGATTGTGTGATCAGTTTGGGGGGAGATGGCACTTTGCTTGACACCGTAACATTTGTACAGGATAAAGGAATACCGGTATTGGGAATCAATTATGGAAGACTGGGATTTCTAGCCAATATCGGCAAAGAAGATATCCGCATTGCAATAAAAGCATTGGCAGAAAGAACCTACGTGACCGATAATAGGACTTTAATTCATTTGGATGCCGATATCCCCCTTTTTGATAAAGTACCCTACGGTTTAAATGAATTTAGCATTCAAAAAAAGGATTCCTCCTCAATGATAAAAATCCATACTTATCTTAATGGAGAGTTTTTAAATGCCTACTGGGCTGATGGGCTCATTGTAGCTACACCCACTGGTTCCACGGGGTATTCATTGAGTTGCAACGGTCCCATTGTCTTTCCAGATAGCCGTAGTTTTGTTATTACTCCTGTATCACCCCATAATTTAAACATCCGCCCCATTGTAGTGCCTGATAACAATATTATATCTTTTGAAGTAGAGGGCAGAACCGACTCCTTTATTTGTACACTCGATAGTCGTAGGGTTGTAGTTCCCAAGGAGGCGCAACTGGCAGTTAAAAAAGAGGAGTTTGGAATTAACCTAATTCGATTGAATGAAAATAATTTTCTTCAAACATTACGTAACAAGCTTTCCTGGGGCTTTGATAAACGTAATCCATAATTCATTGTATTTTTGCATTTGTTAAACAAATTACAAAAAATCTTATTTGATAAGATGCCAATTGTAAATTCGTTTTATAGAACATACTGTTAATTAGCATTTATGAAAAAATACATCCTAGCGCTATTGGTTTTGCTGTCACAGTTTTTAAACGTTGCTGCGCAGCAGGATGCATATGAACAATTAGGAGAGTTTGGATTCACGGTTGGAGCAGCTCACTATTTCGGAGATCTAAACACCCGGGGTAAAATCAACCGCCCAAAACCTGCAGTAGGGATCTTTTATAAAAAACAGTATAACAATTACTTGGGGATAAGGGCAAGTGCACACTATGCTCAGTTAGGATATAGCGACATTTACAGCGAAGATGATTTTCAAAAAAGAAGAAATTTAAGTTTCAATACCGATATTTTCGAGTTGGCCGTGCAAGGGGATTTTAATTTCTTTAAATTTATACCAGGCGACCCTTATTATTCCTTCACCCCCTTTGTTGCATTGGGAGTGGGTGCATTTAGTTATAATCCTTATTGTTACCTTGAAAGCAAACAGGTGTATTTAAGGCCATTAGGTACTGAAGGTCAAAATATAGATTATTCGGATCCTACCACTGGCATCAAAAGGAGTCCTTATGGCAGTTTAGCTATCTGCTTTCCGATTGGAGCAGGTGTCAAATACAATCTTTCCAATAATGTAAATCTTTCTTTCCAAATCACCCACCGGCTAACCCTTACCGATTATCTAGATGACGTAAGCACTACCTATGTCGGCATAGATAAATTTCCAGTCCTCAATGGCCAAACCTCCTTAGCGGGAGTTTTGCAGGACAGAAGTTACGAAACGGGTGCTCCAATTGGAGTAGAGGGGAGGCAACGTGGATTAAGCAAGCAAAAAGACCAGTATATTATCGCAGAATTAGGCATTTCATTCAGCATTAGTACTTATAAATGCCCTAGCACCAAATGATGGCTATTCTTAATAATTGCCAATGTTTACTCCTTTACGCAAGTGAATTCAATAAACTGTTAACATTTCCTCAAAACGCTTATTCCAACTAATTTTTATTACTTTTGCAGCCCTTAGTTAGGTCCATCCTGACTAATAACCTTTCTGTAAATATGAGTTTAAAGGACAGTATTAATATTCAACGGCTACCCCGCCACATCGCCATTATAATGGATGGGAATGGCAGGTGGGCCCAGGATAAAGGAGAGGATCGCCTTTTTGGCCATCTTCACGGAGTGGAAAGTGTTAGAAATATTGTAGAGGGATGCGCTGAATTGAGCATTGAATACCTGACATTGTATGCCTTTAGCACAGAGAATTGGGACCGCCCTGCGGAAGAAGTCAGTGGACTAATGGAATTATTGATAGACACGATTCGAAATGAAGTGCCTACGCTAAACAAAAACAATATTCGGCTTCACGTAATCGGTGACATGAGTATGCTACCTGCTGCAGCCAGAAAAGAACTCCAAGATGCCCTGGATGAAACGCAAGTAAATACAGGGATGAATCTAGTGATGGCTTTGAGCTATAGCAGCCGATGGGAAATACTGGATGCGGTAAAGCAAATAGCTTTGGATGTTAAATCCGGTCAACTAGACTGCGAGACGATTTCCCAGCCTGTTTTTCAGCAATATTTGTCTACCAGCAAATTCCCAGACCCGGAATTAATGATTAGAACAAGTGGGGAATTCCGAATCAGTAATTTTTTGTTATACCAGCTTGCATATGCAGAGCTGTACTTTACCGCCACTTTATGGCCAGATTTTAGAAAAGAAAATTTATATGAGGCCATTATAGATTTTCAAAATAGGGAAAGAAGGTTTGGTAAGATCACGGCCCAACTGGATAATTTGCCCGAAACATACAATTTAAATAATTTATAGCTATTAAAATCGCAACAAAACCTAGTATCCAATAAAATTGAGGGATTTCAAGATCCTTAAATGACTCCAAAAGGGTTTTTTAATATTATGGTTTAACAAATAGTTTTCAATATTGCAAGTATATTGCCCATCGTAAAAAAAAATTAATGCCTAGGATTTACCAGAATTATTTATTGATTATTGTCGCAGTTTTAAGTACTCAATGGGCATTTGGCCAAAATGACAGCCTGCCATCTGTTTCTGTTGACCCCCGCTTATTGGAAATTTTTGATTCAAAAACACCCAAACAGTACAATTTAGCCGGTATAACTGTAACTGGAGCCAAAGCGTTTGACCAAAATTTAATCATATCAATATCTGGCTTAGCAATTGGGGATAAACTTACCATACCTGGAACCGATATATTCAGCAAAGCCATTAATAAATTATGGAAGCAGAACTTAGTAGTAGATGTGGAGGTTTTTTTAACCAAATTAGAGGGTAACAATCTTTACATCGAGATGGCCATAACTGAACGACCAAGGTTATCGGATTTTAAATTTATTGGAATAAAAAAAGGCGAAAAAGACGACCTGGAAACAAAAGTAGGATTATCGAAAGATAGGGTAGTGACAGATAATATGAAACTAAGTGCCATTGATGTTATTCAGAAATTCTTTTCCGATAAAGGATTCCGCAATGTAAAAG
>CANIMM010000144.1 GCA_947468255.1 Chitinophagaceae bacterium
AACAAAAATACATATTACCCTTGAGTTTTGAGTGCCCGTCTAGTTGCCATAAACACTCAAAAACTTGATTCTCATGATTTTTAACTGTTCCCAATTAAATCCACTTTCAGCAAGTTCTTCTTGTGCTATTTGAAGGCTGCTGGTTTCGCAGGCTTTAAAATAATCAATAATCTCTTCCTGTTCATACTGGTCTACCAGTTCATCGATCGCGTAATCTAAATTCAGCCGGGTTCCACTCGCAACGATGGTTTCCATTTCTTCCAGCAATTCATCGATACTAAGGTCCTTAGACTTCGCAATGGTTTCCAGCGGAATTTTTTTATCTACATTTTGAATAATGAAAATCTTATTGTTATTCCTATTTACAACTCCCTTCATCACAAAATCATCCGGCTTTTCGATGCCATTTTCCTCCACATAAGATGCAATTAGATCCACAAATTTTTTGCCGTATCTGAGGGCTTTCCCTTTGCTGACACCCTGGCATTTCTCCAATTCCTCTGTCGTGGTAGGATATAGAGTAGCCATATCCTCTAAGCTACCTTCCAAGAAAATTACAAATGGGGGAAGATTTTTTTCCTTGGCTACTTTTTTGCGCAGATCCTTTAACATTACCACCAATTTTTCATCTATCGCATTGGCTGCCACCGGCGCTGGAGCCCCGTCGTCATCATCTGCATCGGCACCTTGGAATAAGTTATTAAGTACAATTTTAAAGGAGGTAGGTTTTTTCAAAAAGCTTTCTCCCTTTTTTGTAAACTTTAGTACGCCATATTCTTCGATATCTTTTTTGATAAAGCCTTCCAAAATCATTTGTCGCATCAGGGAGTTCCAAAAATGCTCATCCTTTGATTTTCCAATTCCAAAAAAATCTCTTTCATCGTGTCGGAACATTTTAACCTGTGGATTGGGCTTGCCACGCAAAATATGCATCAGGTAAACCATGGTAAACTGCTCATCCAGCCCCTTTATTATTTTTAGCACCTGCTGTGTTTCAGTTTTGGCCTCCAGTAATTCTTTTGGACTATTACAATTATCACACATTTTGGTACATTGGCTGGTGTCGTATTCCTCGCCAAAATAATTCAATAAAATTTTCCGTCTGCATACCGCACTTTCAGCATAGGATACTGTTTCATTGATCAGTTGAGCCCCTACCTCCCTTTCGCTCAATGGCTTGTCGCGCATGAGGTGTTCCAGCTTGGCTACATCCTTATGGGAATAGTAAAGAATACACCTACCCTCCATGCCATCTCTACCCGCACGCCCCGTTTCCTGATAATAATTTTCTATCGATTTAGGAATATTAAAATGGATTACAAACCGGACATCCGGCTTGTCGATGCCCATGCCAAAAGCTATAGTAGCCACAATCACCTGTACATCTTCATTTAAAAAAAGGTCTTGTCGCTCGGCACGTAACTTACTGTCTAGACCAGCATGGTAAGCAACCGCCTTTATTCCATTGGCCATCAACATATCTGCGAGCTCTTCGGTAGTTTTCCTATTGAGGGTATATATAATACCGCTTTTCTCTTTGTTTTGAGAAATGAAACGAACAATACTGGTAACCGTTTGGTCTTTCTGTATTTTAGGAAGGATTTCGTAATACAAATTGGCCCTGTTAAAAGACGAAATATAAATCTGCGGATTTCTCAGGCCAAGGTTTCTTAAAATATCACTTTGCACTTTTGGGGTAGCCGTTGCTGTAAGTGCAATCATGGGTGCGTTTGGATTAATCATTTCCATCATTTCCCTCAGCCGTCGGTATTCTGGCCTAAAATCGTGGCCCCATTCAGAAATACAATGGGCTTCATCTACCGCAAAAAATGAAATATTCAGTTCCTTAAAAAAGGCAATATTTTCAACCTTGGTTAGGGTTTCAGGTGCTACATATAGCATCTTTGTTTTACCCGAAGTAAGGTCATCTTTTACAATTTTCTGTTGTCCTTTATTGAGTGTGCTATTTAAAAAGTGAGCTACATCATCCTTGCTGCTATAGCTCCTTACCAGATCTACCTGGTTTTTCATCAGTGCAATTAAGGGGGAAACGATAATGGCACAACCTTCGCTGATAATGGCGGGCAGCTGGTAACACAAACTTTTTCCACCCCCTGTAGGCATTATGACCAATGCGTCATTGCCTGCCAATAAATTTTTTATAATTATTTCTTGAGGATCTTTAAAGGCATCAAATCCAAAGTAACTCTGTAGTTGTGCAGTTAGGTTCAAATTTTTTTCTTTACTGATTGCTTTTATAGCATTATTATCCTTCGATAGTAAGGGGGTTTCTTTTGCCGACCCTTGTTTCGATTTTGCTTTTACTGTAGCCATAACTTTCTTTTTCCTCAAGCTGGTTTTAAATAGTTGGCAGGTTAGTATCCCTTGCTTTCAATAGGTAGGGTTTGTCTGTCCAGAATTTTAAAGTGAGCGAAGTTAATTCAATCGATTTGCAAAGTCAAATTAACATCTGCCCCTAAAGAGGGTTAAGTTAGTCAATTTTCGTTAATATTGAGTTTCTATTATTTCTACCCTAAGTAGCGGTTAAAACCTTTCAGGTAAAAGGGGGTAATATAGGTTAGGGGATACTTTAAGCAATTTGCAGATGTGCGACAATATTATTACCCCTTTGAGTTATGGATGAATTAAAGTAGGTTTGCTGCTTGAAAATAAACAATAAAAAAACAGGTAAACCTCGCTCCAAATATTTCAAATGCAATCGGTATCAATTAGCAGATTAAATGACTTAATGAATGGGAATTTTGAAAAGTTGCTAGAGGAGAATCCAAACTCAAATGGAAGTCTGGTTATCTGCGGAATACAAAGATCCAAAATAGCTGTCAATTTATTAAACAGATAAATAAGGTATGACGAAGAATAATTATGTAGCGATCATGGCAGGCGGAATTGGTAGCAGATTCTGGCCAATGAGTCGAACCAATTTTCCCAAACAATTCCTCGACATTTTAAATACCGGCAGAACGCTGATACAGGCAACTTTTGACAGGTTTGCCTTGTTTATCCCCATCGAACAGATTTATATTGTAACCACAGAACAGTATAAGCAAATTGTAATTGACCAGCTTCCCCATCTGCCGGAAGCAAATATATTGTGCGAGCCTTCCCGTAAAAATACCGCTCCTTGCATCGCTTATATTTCCTATAAACTTCGACAAATCAATCCAGAAGCCAATTTGATCTGTGCTCCAGCCGATCATATTATTCTGGAGCCAGATAATTTTAAAAACAAATGTCTGGAAGCACTTTACTTCACCTCTAGCAATCAGGCGTTGGTAACATTGGGAATAAAACCCACTCATCCCAATACCGGTTACGGCTATATCCAATTCGAGCAACAGGCCATAAGTGAAAATGTGTTTAAGGTAAAAACGTTCACTGAAAAACCTGATAAGGAATTAGCCAAAACTTTTATATCGAGTGGCGACTTTTTATGGAATGCGGGAATTTTTGTATGGCAGATTAAGAATATCATTCAGGCATTTGAAACATTTTTGCCCGAAATGCATGAGGTATTTGATGCTGAAAAAGACAATTTTAATACCCCTGCTGAAAAAGAATCGATTGAACGAATTTACCCTCAATGCGTAAACATTTCCATCGATTATGGTGTAATGGAAAAGGCAGACAATGTGTATATAATCCCATCTTCCTTTGGCTGGAGCGACTTAGGGACATGGACTAGCGCTTATGATAATCTTGAAAAAGATTATTTTGAAAACGCAGTAACTGGAAGCAATGTTATGATTATTGACGCAACAAGAAATATCATTCAAGCGAATAACAAAAAATTAGTGCTAGTGCAGGGTCTAGATGATTTTATAGTGGTGGATACGGAAGATGTGTTGCTGATATGCAAAAAGGACAAAGAACAGGCAATTAAAGAATATGTAGCAGAAGTAAAAAGAAATAAAGGAGAAAGATATCTTTAGCAAATCACCCGAAAACACTGCGACAATCATAAAGGGGCTGTTTGATTATTAAAATTTCATCGATAGTGAATCCTTCAATACATAGCAAACTTCCCCATGTAGGTACTACTATTTTTACGGAGATGAGTTCGCTTGCTGCCGAGTATAATGCGATTAATCTAGGCCAAGGATTTCCTGATTTTATGATGAGCAATCCGTTGATTGATTTGGTAAATGCGGCTATGCAAAAAGGCCATAATCAGTATGTGCACATGAATGGCCTGGGATTATTAAGAGAGAGGATAGCAGAAAAATCCGAAAGGCTCTATTCGGTAAGATTGAATCCAGAAACTGATATAACCATTACCCCTGGAGGAACATATGCAATATATACAGCACTAACAACGGTGCTTAGGCCCGGGGATGAGGTGATAGTGTTTGAGCCTGCTTATGATAGTTATATCCCCACCATTGAATTAAATGGAGCGGTGCCTATTTTAATTCCACTGATTTACCCCGACTATTCGATTGACTGGGATTTGGTAAAGCAAAAACTGTCGCCCAAAACAAAAATGATCATACTCAATACGCCGCATAACCCTACTGGCAGTATACTGGGCACAAATGACATAGAACAGCTTCGAGCACTTGTGAGAAATACTGACTTATTTATCTTGAGCGATGAAGTTTATGAACATTTGATATTTGACAATAAACAACATGAAAGCATGCTCCGCTATCCCGACCTGTTGGAAAGGAGTTTTGTGTGTTCTTCATTTGGTAAAACCTATCACTGCACGGGATGGAAAATGGGCTATTGTATTGCCCCTGCCGATATGATGAGGGAGTTTAGAAAAGTCCATCAGTTCAATTGTTTTTCCTGCCACAGTCCAGTACAATTTGCGCTAGCGGAATACTTGAAGCAGGAAGCGCCCTATTTGCAATTGGGCAAAGAGCTTCAAAAAAAGAGGGATTATTTTCAGCAAATGATGCAGCAAACGAAATTCAAGGCATTGCCCACTTATGGAAGTTATTTCCAGCTCTATAGTTATGAAGGAATTACGCAAGAGAGCGAAAGGAATTTTGCAATCAGGCTAACCAAAGAATACGGGGTAGCATCTATTCCTGCAGCTGCTTTTTATGTAAATGGAAAGGAGAATAAAGTATTGCGTTTTTGCTTCGTAAAAAATGAAGCCACGCTGGAAGCTGCAGTAAACCGCTTAGCTACTGTTATATAATTATCTGTGATTTTTTTACATCGTTATGGCCATTTTCTCATGGGCGTATAAGTATGCTAGTAGGTGGTAGCAATAGGATTAATATCAGTGAAATCATCTGCCTCACTGATTTAACTCATACATTCTAACTGCTTTTAAAAATACATTTGGCGCTTAAACAGCGTAAAATGAAAACTATTATCGTTTCAGTAGATTTTTCCATTACCTCCTCCAATGCAGCTGAATTTGCTGCTAATCTCGCCGCGTTTTACGGAGCAGACATCTGGCTTTATCATGCTTTTCAAATTCCTATTGCATTGAGTGAATTTGCTTATCCGGTAGTTGATATTGCGGAAATGCAAAAAGCTGCCGACCACGAACTAGAATTGTTGAAAAAAGTTACCCAGGGCAAATTGAGGAGAAAAATCAACATTAATACTAGGGCCGAGATGAATGTACTTCAGTTGGGGCTCAATAAACTTTGCAATGAATTAAATCCGGATTTGGTGGTGATGGGACTTTCAGGTAAAAATGCATTAACCCGTTTGATAGTGGGAAGTAATACAATTAAAGCAATTTATGAGTTAACCTATCCGGTTTTGGTAGTGCCTCCAAAAGCAGCGTTTATACCAGTCAGGAAGATTGGCTTTGCATGTGATTATCGGCAGGTGGAGAAAACAACACCGGTTGCAGTACTCAAAAAATTTGTCACTGATTTTAATGCAGCATTGCATGTGATGAATGTAGACCATCACAATAGTCAGCCGGATGCAAAAAAACTACAGGAAAGTTATTTGATCAACGAGTTGTTACGTGATGTAAATGCTGAGTTTCATTCAATTGAAGCAACGGAAATAACAGAGGGAATTAACTGGTTTGTAGACAAGTCGAAACTCGACTGGTTGGTGGTAATTCCAAAAAAGCATCGGCTAGTAGAAAAAATGTTTAAGAGAAGTCAAACCAAGGAGCTGGTTTACCATACGCATGTACCTATTTTATGTATTCATGAGTAAGCCTATAGGAAGGAATGCATAAAAAATCATCCTTGAAAATCGAAAATGCTATTTTTGATTTTCAAGGATGATTTTTTTATAAATTTACTAAATGCCTTGTTAAAAATGACTTTACATTGCATATAACAATCCCCTCTTTTGTTTTATAATCTTCTATATCCGGCACCACTACAAAGTTTTTTTTGGTTTGCAAGTCGGCAATGCTCTGCAAATTTCCCCGGCTTAGACTCGGCGCATTATTGAGCTTTACTTCAATACAGGCAACCGGCCGGATGCCTCTCGCCAGCACAATATCGTATTCTGCCCCTGCTTGGGTTCTGTAATAATACATATCCATCCCTGATGGTTTCATTTGTTTTATTTGTTCAACGACATAACCTTCCCATGACGAACCAACGACCGGGTGCCCTTTAAGCGAAATCATATTATCGACACCGCTCAATTGATGGAGCAAACCGCTATCTCGTATGTATACTTTAGGCGCTTTTACCAGCCTTTTTTTGGTATTGATAAAAAAGGCCGGTAACCGGTGTACCAAAAATGCGCCTTCTAAAAAATCTACATAACGGTTGACTGTAGGTGCAGTAATTCCTAGGGACCGACCAACCATTTCAGCATTCCACACACTACCATTGATGTGTGCCAGCATGCTAAGTAGCCTGCTAATTACGTTGCTAGTAAGATCAACGCCAAATAAAGCGCTCAAGTCCCTTTCTACATAACTGCGAATAAAACTGCGCAGCCATTCGGTTGCTGCGTTTTCATTTCTTGCTAGCAGTGGAGTAGGGAAGCCCCCTCGGAGCCAATGCTTATCCCGACTGATTTTTTCCGGCAATTCAGTATAATTAATGGGCGGTAACTCACGGTAGGCAATGCGTCCTGCAAGGGATTCTGAAACACCTTTTACCAACTGTGGGGAAGCACTTCCAAGTAATATAAATTTGCCATTGTGCCGGTTTTTGTCAATCACTGAGCGTAATACAGCAAACAAGGATGGCATCGTTTGTACCTCGTCAATTATAATGCACTTGTCTTTATTTGCAGTTAAAAATGTAAAAGGATCCGACAGCCTACGAACATCTAGCGGGTTTTCTAGATCAAGGTATAGCGTGGGATATTTCTGTGAAGCAGCAAGCTGCTTGGCAAGTGTAGTTTTTCCCACTTGCCTTGCACCAAGGATCGCTACCGCAGGAAATTGCTTCATTAATAGGGATATTTCTTTCTGAATATGCCGATGTACCATTTTTCGAAGATAATTATTATCCTTGTAAATCAAAAATATGATTTTCGATTTACAAGGATGTAAAAATACAATTCTCGTTTCAAATTGGCCGGTAACCTAAATAATCCACTCTTGCAGAAGCCTTGTAAACATTCATTTAGCCCGTATCGCTAGGATAACGGATTCGGTTTTAACAATAAGGCGAAATTAAAAAAGCCAGGATT
>CANIMM010000145.1 GCA_947468255.1 Chitinophagaceae bacterium
AGCAAGCTTGCTACTAAACCCAATATTGTAATCATTTTGGTAGATGATCTTGGATATAATGATGTGTCTTATTATGGGACGAAATATATCCGAACTCCCAATATTGATGCAATTTGTTCTTCGGGTATGCGATTCGACCATTTCTATTCGAATGCTCCAGTATGCTCCCCTACCCGTGCCTCCTTATTAAGTGGTCGTTATCCTGAAAGAATAGGTGTACCAGGATTGGTTCGTTCTACCCCATCGGATAATTTTGGATTTCTTAAAAAAGGAGTATTGTTCCTCCCTCAATATTTGAAAGCAGCCAATTATCATACTGCCATTATTGGTAAATGGAATTTAGGACTTAGTTCTCCCAATTTGCCCAATGATAAGGGCTTCGATTATTTCCATGGTTTTTTAGATGATATGATGAACGATTATACCACCCATTTAAGAAACGGGAATAATTTTATGCGTGAAAATAAAAAAATCATTAATCCTGTAGGTCATGCTACAGATATATTTACCCAATGGGCTGTTGATTATATTGGTACTCAAAAATCTAGTGCCAATCCATTTTTTTTATACCTGGCATACAATGCGCCGCACTCACCTGTACAGCCACCAGCCAATTGGTTAGCAAAAGTAGCTGAGCGTGAAAAAGGAATTTCAGAAACTCAAGTAAATTTGGTTGCATTGATTGAACATTTAGACGATGGAATAGGCAAAGTAATTCAATCTTTAAAAAATGCAGGGAAATATGAGAATACTTTAATTGTATTTCTAAGTGATAATGGTGGATTATTATCCAATGGTTCCAACAACGGCAATCTTCGTGGTACAAAAGCGGGTGTGTACGAAGGCGGTATCAGAGTGCCCGCATGCATCGCCTGGCCCAACCATATCGCTGCAAATAGTTCGAATGATGAAAGCGTAATGACAATGGATATTTTTCCTACAATAAAAGATATTGTAGGAAAAAAGAGTGATTCGGTCATTGATGGCGTTAGTTTGCTTCCGCTTTTAAATGCTTCTGCACGTACTAATCAACCTCGGAATCTGTTTTTTTCAATGAGAGATGGAGGAGCAAGAATGGTTGGACAAACCATTCAAGCGGTAATTTCTGGCGATTGGAAACTTTTACAAAATAGCCCGTTTCAGCCTTATGAATTATACAACCTTTCAACCGATCCTTTCGAACAACATAATGTAGCGGATTCTGCAGTGAAAAAATTTCAGGAACTACAAAAAGAAATGGTCAAACATATAAAACTTGGTGGCCGTATTCCCTGGCAAGAATAGCAATATTGGTATGGGAAAATAAATAGCTTACTCTACATTTATTATAGGTGAAATTCAATTGATTGATATCCTCTATTGATTTACTAATGGAGCTACTTTTGTACCAATCAACTCTATTGATTTCAATAATTGTTGATGAGTAAGTCCAGCATCCATTTGAAAAGTAAATCGAGTAATTCCTCCTAATGCCTCACTGTGACGAAGTATTTTTGAAGCAACAGCTTCTGGGCTGTCAACCAGCAAAGCTCCCAATGCGCTATTTTGATTGTCAAACCCTGCTTTGGTTACAGGCGAAAACCCTCTTTCTTTTCCTATGCGTGTAAACATTTCTGCATATCCAGGATAATAATCATTAATGGCTTCTTCTCTTGTGTTTGCCACATAGCCCAGTGAGTGAAGTCCTACTTTTAATTGTTCGGGTGAATGTCCTGCTTGCTCACCTGCATTTCTGTATAAATCAATTAAGGGTCTGAATCGATGCGTTTCACCTCCAATAATTGCCACCATTAGCGGCAATCCCAAAGTACCAGCTCTTGCAAAAGACGTTGGGGTACCTCCCACACCAAGCCATATCGGCAACTTGTTTTGCAAAGGTCGAGGATAAATAGTTTGATTTTTTAATGCAGCCCGAAATTGACCAGACCAATTAACTAATTCATTGTCTCTTATTTTTAATAAAAGATCCAGCTTCTCAATAAAAAGTGCATCGTAATCGTTTAAGTTTAATCCAAAAAGAGGATACGATTCGGTGAAAGAACCTCTGCCTGCAACGATTTCAGCCCGGCCATTTGAAATTAAATCTAAAGTAGCAAAGTTTTGAAATACCCTTACCGGATCTGCAGCACTTAACACAGTAACTGCACTGGTTAGGATGATACGTTTTGTGCGGGAAGCAGCTGCTCCTAAAATAACCGCAGGAGCAGAATCCAAAAATTCTTTGCGATAGTGTTCTCCAATTCCGAAAACATCTAAACCCACTTCATCTGCCCGCACAATTCTTTCTAGTAATTCGCCCATAGCTTGTGCATTGCTTATTCCCGAATGATTGGGGGCACTAGCAAAACTATCTATTCCAATTTCCATTAAATATCAATTTAAAAAAATCTATAAACTCTTATGGGCACCATCGCAAAACCCTGGATTAGCAGTTTGCTTGCAATTACATAAATAAGCTGTTTTAGTTTCTTCTGCTACAAAAATTTTGGGAACAAATGCAGAACCTTTATGTGCGCCATCACAAAATGGTTGTTTCGCTGATTTTCCGCATGCACACCATGCATAAGTCTTTCCGGCTTCTAATTGAACGGGTATGGGTGATTTTCCTGCAATAGTTGGCTTGTCCATTTTGTTTATTTTATTGTGGTTATAAATAGTATATAATAGGTTATTTATTCAAATAAGCCATTTGACCTAAATGATTGGCGAGGTGGATCGTTCTACTAATCAGCACATTTAACTTATTTCTCATTGGATCTTTTGCAAAGTCTTCATCTGATACAGCTGTATGCTTTGAAAGCCAATCCTCCAAACTAAATTGGCTAAATCGATTGTTTAATAAAATGGTAACAGTTTGGTATGCTTTTTTTAAATCCACGATGGAGGGAAATGTCTTATTGGACTTATCGGGATTTTTAATAAAAATATCCAAATATTCGGGAACAATACGGTCTCCTAAATCAAAAAGTCTTATCATATCATCACTTACAGCAATAATATGTCCTAAAAGGTAAATACCCGTATTTCTGTTAGGTGCTGTTTCATTCATCAGCTGTTCGTCTGTTAATTTTTCAATTAGTTCAGCAAATTTTTTATTCTGTGCATCCCACATTGCTAAATTCATCTTGACTATTAGTTCTGCCTGTTGATTACTCATTGTAAGTTATAATTGAATGATATCAGTATCGACAATCAAAGGTACCGCAATTCAATAAGCTTCGCTTTAATTAAAGTTTAAATGTCGGTCAAGCCAGCGTAGACTTAAGGTAGTAAACTGTTTATTCTTTTTAAATAATAATCTGAGTCAATAGAATGACTATTTTTTAGCGATTTCTCATTTGATTAAGGGTTTGCTAATATACACAAATGCTTTTCTGTCGTGTAAATCGTTAGCAGAAAGGGGAATAAAAAAGTCGACGACAATAATTAAAAACCTTACATTTAACAAATCAAAGCTGGCCTTATATTGGGGCTAAAGGATGTTAACTTAGGGTAGTCATTATTGACTTTTTTCGTTAAAGCTTCTAAAATTGCTATATGAAAAACTTATTCAACCGCAGGCGTTTCATTCGCGATACCTCACTGACTGTAGGTGCCATTGCATTTTCAAATACTGTATTGGCAGCATCGGATAAAACAAAATCTACTCTTTCAGGTAGAATAGGTATTATCGGACTAGATACTTCCCATAGTATTGCTTTTACAAAATCACTGAATGGAATCAATCCGTCAGAAAAATTCAATGGATTTAAAATTGTGGCTGCTTATCCCCTAGGTAGTGCCGACATTGAATCATCTGTAAAGCGCATACCGGGATATACAGAAGAAGTTAAAAAAATGGGGGTTGAAATTGTAAATTCGATTCAAGCCCTGCTTGAAAAAGTGGATTATATTTTGTTAGAAACCAACGATGGAAGACCCCATCTTGATCAGGCATTGCAAGTGATAAAGGCAGGAAAACCATTGTTCATCGATAAACCTGTTGCAGGAACATTACATGATACCATTGCCATTTACAAGGCAGCTGTAGAAAACCATGTTCCAATATTTTCTAGTTCCTCGCTGCGTTACATGGAAACTGCTCAAGACGCGGCCAATGGAAAGCTGGGAAAAATATTGGGTGCGGATACTTACAGTCCTGCCACTTTGGAAAAAACTCATCCTGATTTTTTCTGGTATGGGATTCACGGTGTTGAAATACTGTATACGGTGATGGGAAGCGGATGCAAGCAAATTACACGCACCAATACTGATAACACAGATATTGTAGTGGGCGTTTGGAATGATGGTCGAGTTGGAACCTTTCGCGGTACTAGAACAGGCACTCATGATTATGGAGGAACAGCTTATGGTGAAAAGGGAAACCTCGTACTGGGTCCTTTCAAAGGATATGACAACTTGCTCGACAAGATCATTGAGTTTTTCAAATCCGGTATTTCACCAGTAAGCAACGAGGAAACATTGGAGATATATACATTCATGGAGGCCGCAGACGAAAGTAAAAGAAAAAATGGGATGCCGATTCTTCTTGAGGATGTATTCAGAAAAGCATCTCACTAAACATTGTCTTAATCATTAATAAACTTGTATGAGAAAAAATGATTCACGCCGTGGGTTCATAAAAAAATCTACCACTACCGCAGCAGCAGTTGCCTTCGGAGGGATTCTCCCTGGTTTTTCAGCAAAAAATTACAAACGCATTCTAGGATCCAATGAAAAGATTGCTGTTGCATCAATGGGTGTAAATAGTCGCGGATATGCTGTTGCCACCAACTTCGCTGCGCAGAAGAATGCAGAACTGATCCATATTTGTGATGTAGATTCAAGAGCAGCCGACAAATGTATCAATGCAGTTGAAAAAATTCAAAACAAAAGGCCCCAAGCAACACCCGATTTTAGGCATGCTTTGGAAGAT
Source organism: Chitinophagaceae bacterium (assembly GCA_947468255.1). Taxonomy (GTDB): domain Bacteria; phylum Bacteroidota; class Bacteroidia; order Chitinophagales; family Chitinophagaceae; genus Ferruginibacter. The sequence goes on from CANIMM010000145.1 coordinate 4,916, forward strand.
AAGAACGTTGATGTGCTAATTGTAACTGCACCAGACCATTGGCATGCACCAGCAGCCATGCTAGCCTGTGCAGCAGGAAAACATGTCTATTTGGAAAAGCCTTGCAGCCACAATCCAAATGAAGGTGAGATGTTGGTTAAATCTGCCAAAAAATACAATCGTGTTTTACAAATGGGTAACCAACGTCGCTCCTGGCCCAATGTTGCAGCTGCAATTGCAGCACTTCATGCGGGTGTTATAGGTAAACCATATTATGCAAAGACCTGGTATTCCAATAATCGTGCATCCATTGGCGTTGGAAAAGAAATAGCGGTGCCAACATGGTTAAACTATGATCTTTGGCAAGGACCTGCTCCGCGCCGTGCATACAAGGACAACCTCATCCATTACAACTGGCATTGGTTCTGGCATTGGGGAACTGGCGAGGCTTTGAACAATGGGACACATATGGTAGACCTTGCTAGGTGGGGGCTTCAAGTGGAATATCCTACCAAGGTAAGTTCATCCGGCGGAAGATTTCGGTATCAGGATGATTGGCAAACACCCGATACGCAAATGATCAGCATTGAGTTTGGTAACAAGGGAATGATCTCATGGGAAGGAAGAAGCTGCAATGGAAAAAACAGTGAAGGCACTAGTACGGGCATCATTTTTTATGCAGAAAATGGAAGCATGACTATTGAAAGTGGCAATGCATATAAAATTCATGATCTAAAAAACAACCTAATCAAAGAAGTGAAAGATGATCGAGTCATCAGCACCAGCAACCTTGTAGATCCTGCTCAGGAACTGGATGCATTGCATATCCAGAATTTCTTTGATGGTATCAAAAACGGCACAGCGGTTAGATCTGATATTGTCAGTGGCCACCAAAGCACTTTGCTTGTACAGTTGGGAAATATTGCACAACGCTCAGGTCATACCCTCCATATCAATCCATCCAATGGACATATTTTAAATGACAATGAGGCAATGAAATATTGGAGCAGGGAATATGAAAAAGGATGGGAACCGAAAATTTAATTTTAAATCATAGTCAGTATCTGCTTTGGGTCTTATAACTTTTAGCAGATAGCGAAACTAGGACCAATATACTTTATGCATTCAAAACGTCTCTACTCTCTCGATGCCCTTCGTGGATTCGACATGATCTGGATCATGGGCGCGGAAGAACTTTTTCACTCAATGGCAAAGATCACGCACCATCCATTTTGGGAAGGCCTGTCTGCACAATTTGAACATCCCAGATGGAATGGATTTACTGCCTACGATCTAATCTTCCCGTTGTTTATTTTTTTAGCAGGGGTTTCCACCCCCTACTCAATCGGAAGATCACTGGATGATGGTAAAAGCAAACAAAGCCTATTGTTGCGTGTGATAAAAAGAGGATGGATACTCGTTGTGTTGGGAATGATTTACAATAACGGACTTCAAATTAGACCCATCAATGATTTCAGGTTTATGAGTGTACTTGGTAGGATTGGTATCTCCTACATGCTGGCTAATATCATATACTTGTATGCAAAAGAAAAATTCCACCTCATCTGGTTTTTTGCATTATTAATTGGCTATTGGTTGATCCTAAAACTCAGTTCTGCTCCAGGTTTCCCGATGGGTGACCTTACTGAGCCAGGCAATTTTGCTTCCTATGTTGATAGAACCATCCTTCCCGGTAAATTATCAAGAGGCATTCACGATACAGTAGGTTTTTTCAATAATATCCCTGCCATCAGCACAGCCCTTGCGGGAATCATGACAGGAAATTATTTAAAAAAGGCAAGCAGCACTCCTTCCAAAAAAGCAAGAACAATGGCTATAGTAGGTTGGGTTTCGCTGATACTTGCACATATATGGAGCCTTGTTTTTCCCTTCAACAAAAATATTTGGTCTAGTTCCTTTGTGTTGGAAACAACCGGATGGAGTCTTATTTTATTTTCAATTTTTTATTATATCATTGATGTGCGTGGATATCAAAACTGGGCCTTCGTGTTCAAGGTAATCGGCATGAATTCTATTTTGATTTACCTGTCGGGCAAATTTATCAGTTGGGAATATACTACAAAAGGTTTGTTCCAATGGGTGGGTGATCTTGCAGGTAATCCTTACAATGCATTGCTGATGGCTATTTGTGCTTTATTGGTCAAATGGGTATTCCTATATTTGCTATACCAAAACAAAACATTTTTAAAAGTCTAAAAATTATCCATTGAAAATACAGATTCATAGTACGGCAGCCGCATTGGGTCAATCCGCAGGAGAAGAAGCGGCGATGCTAATCAAAAAGGCCATCGAAGAAAAATGTTTTGCAAATATTATTTTGGCAACAGGCACTAGTCAATTTGCAACATTGGAAAGATTGCTTCAAGACACAGGTATCGACTGGGCCAATGTTACCATGTTTCATCTAGATGAATATATAGGCTTGCCGATCACTCATAAAGCCAGTTTCAGGAAATACCTGAAAGAACGTTTTATTGAGAAACTGCCATCCCTAAAAGCATATTATCTGATTGATGCAGAAACAGATCCAATTGGAACATGTAACAAATTGGGAGAGCAAATCAAAAAACATCCCATAGATATCGCATTGGTGGGCATTGGGGAGAATGGACATTTAGCATTCAATGATCCTCCTGCTGATTTTGA
>CANIMM010000146.1 GCA_947468255.1 Chitinophagaceae bacterium
ATGGAAGCTAACTTGCTTCCTATATATCAAAATAAAGTAAAATTGCTTTTTAGCGAATTGAAAGAAGCCGATGCTGCAATATTAGGGGCCAGTGCACTAGTATGGAATCTCTAACCGGAGTATTTGAAGCCGACTAAACAAATGTTACCCATTTTTATTCTGAGATATTAATAAGGCAACCAGTAATTAACTGTTTGCCTTATCATTTTTTTAAGTGGCTGACTCACCGACTCAAACAGTTTTTTCTTCCTCCCATTTTTTCCTTCCCCATCCTGCAATCACATGCTTTTCACTGTGATAAGAGGAACGCACCAACGGACCACTTTCCACATAATCAAAGCCCATATTGTAGCCAATATCTCGTAATTCCTTAAACTCATCTGGATGAACAAAACGCTGCACTTGTAAATGCTTTTTGCTGGGCTGCAAGTATTGACCAATGGTAATCACATCCACCCGACTATCACGAAGATCTTGCATCGTTTGAATCACCTCCTCCTTTGTTTCACCCAAACCCAGCATTATTCCACTTTTAGTTCGCATTCCCCCATCTTTCAGTATCCGAAGTGTTTCCATACTTCTCCAGTACTTAGCCTGTATACGAACCTGTTTGGTTAACCGCTCAACTGTTTCAATATTATGTGAAACCACTTCTGGACCAGCTTCAATAATTCGTTGAATATTTTCTTTTTCCGCCTTAAAGTCGGGTATTAAGGTTTCCAACGTAGTGGCAGGGTTTAAAGATTTAATGGCCTTGATGGTATTGTACCAAATAATACTTCCTCCATCCACTATTTCATCCCTATCTACCGATGTTACTACCGCATGTTTCACTTTCATTAAATGAATGGCTTCAGCTACCCGCTGTGGCTCGTCCCAATCAACTGGCTCAGGTCTGCCGGTAGCCACTGCACAAAAACCACAACTCCGGGTACAAATATTACCCAGAATCATAAAAGTAGCAGTTCCCTCACCCCAACATTCGCCCATATTAGGGCAATTACCACTTTCGCAAATAGTATGAAGTTGATGGGTGTCCACCAAATTACGTACCTGCTTATACGATTCACCAATAGGCAATTTTACCCTTAGCCAGTCAGGCTTTTTTACTTTTTGCTCTACAATACCATCAATAACCGGTAACTCTGTCATTAAATAAAATTATATTTTTATTACACATTAAAACAACATACTGAAATCAAAAACAAAATTAATGGTAAGAATTGGAATGTAATCAACTTTGTAAAATTCCTCCTGTCCCGAGGGTAATCCATCAAGAAAATATTGCCGACTATTTCCTTTTACCAAACAAAATGGATACATAAGCACTGATAAAAAACTGCCTAGGATTTGAATACACCAATTGAGGAATTGCCTTGGAATACAATTCTGCCATCAATCCTACTTCCAATGCACTGAGCTGCTCATTGTATTTACCATAATCAAAGCGCAATGATGCCTTTGTATATAAGCCTGGAGTGACCGTAATTTGATTCCATCCTCTTGTAAAACCTGCTCCAGATACTTGTAAAAAACTAAGTAGGCTACTATTGGTAAACAATATGCTATCTGCAACATGAGTAGATTGCCCAGTACTTGAATACAAGGTACTGTCGGAGGATTCATATCTGATGTACTTTCGGACGCCTTTATTAAGATCATTGACTTCAAGGTTATAGGGCCTTAGAAGAGCAAGTGCCATACCACCTCCAACATTGGCGGTGACAGTAATTCCATTTCGGTTAGTCTTGTTACCCAATAAATATTGCTGCTGCACTCCTAATTTTAAAGGATAGCAATAATTAATTTTCCCATATACAAAAGGTGAGGAAGGGATACTGAAATTACTTTGTTTTTCCTCTTTGGGATGCTTTCGCTCCGTCAGCTCAAATTGAAATAACAAAGCTTTTTTAACCGATTTCGATCTGCCTACCTCGAAAAAACCTCCATAACCATCTGAAGTAAGCTTAAAACCAAATGCCGATTGTTTATGATAAGCAATCACACCTTCCTCCTCTTGTTTTACGAGTGCATTGATGCGCTGCTTTCGTTCCATCAGCTTATCCTTTTTTGACTTTTGGGCAAAGGAAGGTAAAGTGGCTACAATAGTCAGAAAAATAAAAAATAATTTACGCATAATAAATTTTTACTTCAGTAAATTTATGCAAAAATAACACAATGACAGCAACCATTCAGTATGAAGGCGATTTAAGATGCATTGCCCAACATTTACAAAGCGGATCAATAGTAGAAACAGATGCCCCTTCAGACAACCGTGGAAAAGGAGAACGATTTTCACCTACCGACCTGGTATGCACTGCCCTAGCTACTTGCATGGCTACTACCATGGCAATCAAGGCAAATGATATGAACATAGAATTAAAGGGTTTAACAATTGCAGTTACTAAAACCATGCAGAGTGATCCTCGCAGAATTTCTAAAATTGATGTTAAAGTTTCCTTCCCATCTTCCTTGGCCTTAACGGAAAAAGATAGCATCATTTTACAACGAACCGGTGATAACTGCCCAGTAGTGAAAAGCCTTCACCCAGACCTACTCCTACATATTGAATACATTTAATACATTCAAGATGTAGATACTGCATGAGGCCTAAGTAACTTATTGCCCACCGCACATTCCAAACAACGCTTTTGATTACAGTAATCATTTTTTAATTGAATGAGTGCCTGAGAATCAAAAGCGTTCTTATTTTCAATACCCAATAGCGTGAATCCCTTTGTGATACTGTTATTTTCTTCTGCAATTTGTTCCAGCCAAAGCATCGCCCGCTCTTTATACTTTGTTTCCCCATAATGATGCCCGTAAGCAAATAGAATTGGAACAATGGTATTGATCAATACCGAATGAATCATCTGCTTTCCAATATTTTTTTCGCGATAAATAGAAAGCTCATCAAAAACATAGTGATAATGCCAATAGTCATTGGCTGTAACCGCCAATAGCTTTTTTACATCATCTAATAAAATTGTTTCTTTTACAATTGAAAATAAATGAACACTACTGTGAATCAACATAGACAGCTGTGCCAGCCGAAGGCTTGGGAAATTGGAAGGGCGCATTCTTAAAAAATAAAGTGGCAATGGTTTAGAATACAATTGGTATTTTTTCTTAAAAAACCGATACTCTTTTTGTAAAAGTGTTGGATAATCTTCCTGAAAATCACCCTCCAGCAATCCTGCCTGACCAAATAAAAGCGCCTCTGTTTGGTGAATTTGGTTTTTATGTTTCGCTAAAATGCCAATCGGTAAAGAACGAGCCAATTTTTCAAATGAATCAGCATTGACGGTATTGCCAAAATTCCGGGCTATCAGCCACCAAAAGGTTTCTTCCCAATGGTTATTGTTACAACGGAGGTATTCCAAAATGACCGCAGCTTTTCTTTGCATCCTTTCTACCAACAACCTTTCTTTCCAAGCAACCCAAATGATGGGTGTTACATTTGAAATCATTGTTTCGCAGGCAATAAAGGATTTCGCCTTCATTAATTCATCAAATTGCTGAAGTAAGATTTTAGAAACCAGGCTTTGTAATTCAAGCACAGGGAAGGATACTAGAAGATTAATATCATTTTGCCAAACAACATGCAAGATAATATTGGCATAATTTTTATCTAAGCTATGTTGATGGCTATTCCAATCGGAAGATAAAACATGCAACTCTATACTGCCCGCCCAGATGGTATTGTTTACTTTTATTTTGGCGTTTAGGAAATCAGGTCCCTGATTGGTATTGATAATTCCCGGATGAATAATTGATAAACTTTCCCCATCAGCTGTTATCAATTCATTTTGGTTAAAATATTGCAGCTGCCAGATGTATTGCAAGAGCCTTTCGGTCATGAAGGTTATTTCTGTTTGCAAAAACGATGAAGGTTAAATTGGTGAATGATTGATTCAATGATTCTCTAATTTACAAAATCATTTAATAATATTATATTTATTTATAATATTATATTAGGGAGGCCAATAAGCTCTTCTTTATTTGGGAAGGTTGATAATCAAACTAATATCGAGATAGCGAATAATAGAAAAGTATTACAATTTCATTAACTCTTGCACTACTCTACTAACGGGAAGCCCCATTACATTGTAAAAATCACCTGAAACTGATTTAATTCCAACTACCCCGATCCATTCCTGAATGGCATAGGCGCCCGCCTTGTCATAGGGCTGGTATTTATCGACATAAAAAATAATTTGCTCATCTGATAGGTGGTGAAAAGCTACTTCTGTACTGTCTGCAAATGCCACTTCCCTTTCATTATACAAAATGATCACACCGGTAATAACGCGGTGGATTTTACCAGAAAGAGCAGTCAAAATAGCAATGGCATCATCGCGGTCATTTGGTTTACCGATCACCCTATCTTCCAATACAACAATGGTGTCAGCTGCCAAAATAGGAATAGTAAACGGATGGTCCTTTTGCACAGCCAATGCCTTATTACGGGCAATATGAATGGCGGTATCTTCAAAAGACAATCCAACGGGATAGGATTCATCAGTAGGTTGAACCACTACAGTAAAAGGCAGTTCGGCCCATTCCAATAACTGTTTGCGTCTAGGCGACTGCGATGCTAAAATGATACCCAAAGATGTAACCATAGTGCTATTGATTGGATAATTTGACATTGATTTTATTGAAAATATTCAGTAAGGAAGAGAGCTGGCTGCAATTCATTGAATTACCGGATGAATACAATTGAACATATACCAGCAAACATGACCAGTTTAATTAAATTGCTGATAGCGTGATACTCAGCAGTAGTTTGCGCCTGATAAAATTTTTTCAGAATCCACACAAGTGGAGCAATCACCAATAATAAAGTATACAATGCACTTACCCACCAGCCAATTTGCAATAGATACAACTGAAGAATTCCCAAAGCACCAATCAACACAGCCAGCCACACTCCTACAAATACTTTGGTGGCCGGAATTCCCCATACAATGGGCATCGTTTGACATTGATACCTAGCATCTCCTAACATATCTTCCATGTCCTTTACAACTTCGCGAATTAGTGAGATAATAAATGCAAAACCAGCATACAATGCTGCAAATTTATATATTCTTGACATTCCGGATACCAAACCAGAAGAGATGTCGGATGTAGAAAAAAGCATTGAGTTGGTAGCAAAATATAAAACCAGCACCGTCCAGGCGGTTAATCCTCCAATGATAATATTACCGGATAATAATTTCTTTTTGAAACGGGTAGAATAAGCCCATAACAGTAACGAACAAACGATATTCGCCACCAATATTACCGGACTGGTTTTGATTCCTACATATCCGCTTAAAGCCAGTCCAGCCATTGTAATTACCAAATGAAAAAAAATAGCCCAGTGGCGGCTGATAATTTTCTGTACCACCATCTTAGCCGGTTTGTTTACTTGGTCGATATTGATATCGAAATAATCATTGATAATATAACCTGCCGCCGCTATCAACAAAGAAGCAGCCACTAACAGATAAAATAGCGAGGGAGTTAAAGCATTTTGTTGTGAAAAATAATTTATAGGCAAAGAAGGGATGATAATGCAATAATAAAAAAGCAATTGGGTAAGCGCAATAAAAAAAAGATTAGGCCAACGGATTAAGCGAAAAAAAGCGAACATTAATTTCATTGAGAAAATTTTTTTTCAATTTAAATATCCCATAATGGCCTTAAGGTATACTGTAATTCTTTTATTCCATTTTTTCATGTTCTGGAAACCAATTCAACTGCTAAAGTAAGCTTTGTAATGCATATATCTGAATCAATGGAAAACGAAGACTTAGCTTACCACGCAACACAACAAAGATTTATCGGGAAGCTACTGTAGCATCGAGATCCCAGTGTCCATTTAATTTTAGTACTTTTTCAATAACATCTCTGCCACAACCACGCCCCCCATCGATGGGGGAAATATATTTGGATATTTGTTTTATCTCGGACACAGCATCAGCAGGGCAACAAGGTAATCCAACCAGATTCATTACCAAATAATCGGGGATATCATCTCCCATAAACAAGGTTTCTTCCAACTTTAACCCATTATCCTTCACATATCCAAGCAGCTTTTCTTTTTTATTATGAATCCCTAAAAAAACATCCGCTATACCAAGCCTTCCCAGCCTTTGACGCACTGGCTCAGACTCTCCACTAGATAGAATGACAACCCGATACCCTTTTTTGATTGCCATTTGAAGCGCATAACCGTCTTTACTATTCATGTTTCGGGCCATATCACCTCCCGGCAAAATAACCATACTTTCTGTGGCCAATACCCCATCCATATCAAATACAAACGTTTTTATGGATTTAAAAAGTTCCAGTACACTCATAAGTGAAAAGTAAATTAATTAGTATTTTGACTAATAAGGCCAATAAAAACACAATACCCTGAAAATTGATATCGCTTATTTTTGGTTATCTCTCCATTCATAAACCCAGCTACTCTGAATCATTTCAAGATGACCCTCAGTACTTTGTTCAGCAGTTCCCGAAAATTTGGGAATTTCCAATACCCACTTATGTAAATCGGTAAAGCGGATGCGGTATATTTTGCTCTCACTAAAATCATCGCCAAAACGTTCGTAAAGTTTCATAGCGATATCTTCATAATCATTCCAGTGAATAGGTGGTTCGAAGGTCATAAAAGGAAATTTGTAAATATGGTGATTTGATAATTATCCAATTCATACATGTCTTGCTGACTTTCAGGTATAAAATTACCTATTGTTAAATACGAAAAGGGTTAGTTTGCCTTGCTACTCTCCCAAAAATTGGGTTTGATCGGGTAATGTTACAACAATAACACCCTTACCTTCCTTCAAGATGCATTGACAACCTAATCTGGAGTTAATGCGTGGATTAACCGCTCTATCGATAAAATCTTCTTCTTTATCCGATAATTCCTCCAACAAAAGATCCCCTTGCTCCACATACAAATGGCAAGTGCTGCAAGCACAAACACCACCACAGTTATGATGCAGTTCAATATCATGTTTAAGTGCTACTTCTAATAAAGATTGCCCTTCTTCAATATTTTCAATGGTAATGGGTGAGCAACCCTTTTGTTCAAATTGATAAGTGATGGTATACATATTTTGTAAAGTTCGGGATGCAAACCTACTTCAGAATTACCATTTCAGGAAAACTTAGTTTGAAAGGCCATTTATCATCAAGCTGAACTGGTAATTTTTACCGCTTCCTGCTTTTTATTAAACTTTCAGTAAAAGTTTGATACATTATTTTTAACTCAGGGTGATTTGACAGCGCCAGCAGATGCCTTTCCAAAGTGGACCGGTCTTCTCTGATGGCAGGTCCGGTCTGAACATCGCTCGGAAGACGCGTTTTCAGTCGCAAAGCCGTTTCTTCAATTATCGGCTGTAGCATTTTGAAATCGACGCCCTCATTTTTGCAATACTCAGCAGTAAGACTATACAAATGATTCGTGAAATTATTGACAATTACCGCAGCTAGATGTAAGCAAAAACGCTGTTC
>CANIMM010000147.1 GCA_947468255.1 Chitinophagaceae bacterium
CCCAAAGCATCTACCGAACCATCCCTATTACCCGCTATTACTGGCTTTCCGTAAAACATGGCCTCTATAAATACCAATCCGAAACCCTCCTTTTTACTGGGCATAATATAGAGATCGGCAATACTGTAATGCGCTGCTAATTCCTCATCTGCGATAAATCCGGTGAAAATTATTTGATGTTGTAGATCCAATCCAGCGATAATAGCATCTAGCCTTTCCCTTTCTGCTGCATCATATTTACCCACCAATAAATATTTAATCGAAGGGATTTCTTTTGTAAGCATTTTTATGGCATACAATACATTATCATATCCTTTATATTGCTCCTTGGAGGAAAGTCGGGTTAGGGTCATTAACACCTTGTCTTGTGCGCTTAAACCATAGCGTTGCAATAACGCTTCCTCCTTGCCATTATTGGTTGGTATTTCCAAATATGGATTTAGACAGTTATTTAAAATGCTCACCCTGTGATTGGCTAATTTTTGAACAGCCAGCATTTTATTTTTTGTAAATTGACTCACCGCAACTACCCTGCTACATTTACTCAGCATCCTTTTTTTTAAAAAAGAAAATGGACTCCATACTTCTATTCCATGTGCCAGTAAAATCAATTTCGTTTTGGGAGAAAATGTTTTGATTAAAAACCCTGCCAGCAATAAATTACTGTGACTCAATATCACCTGCCGACTATTGATTCCCTTTCGAACCGCTTTATACACAAACCGCCATTTATTTTCTCCAAACCCACTGAATACCGCCGCTGGAAAATATCTTTCATCCACATCTCCCTGCTTATCATACATTGAAAAAATGCTCACCTTTTCACCCAATTGCTCAGTGGCTATATCTTGCAATACCTTGCCTACCACCCTAGATACTTTTTCAATCCCCCCGGTAGCAGAAAACATATTTAGCGTGAGTAAAAGTGTGCCTTTATGCATATTGATGATGGGCAATTAATGTGGAACTGAGGTATTGCGACCAGTGTATTTCACCCGATTTGAATTTTTTATAATTACCATGGGTGTCATTTCCCAGTAAGTCTCTTGCATAGTCGCTACTTATCAGCCATTCTTTAAATGGAAATGTAAAGCCCATTTTTGGCCGGTTCCAGATCATTTCTGGCAATATATCTTTAAACGAATCAATCAGTAATTGTTTACCCAGCGTGCCGCCATATTTTACAGAAGAACTTATCTGAAGCGATAGCCTGGTAAAATCTGCATCCAAAAAAGGCATTCTTATCTCAAGGCCATGAGCCATACTCATCACATCAGCATCGCGTAATAACTGATTCTGCATATACAAATTGGTCTCCATCCAGCTTGCCTGGTTTTGCGGCGTCAGTTGATCAATATCAGACAATACAGGACTTTCGGAAAGTAATTGCCAAACTTCATGCTCATATGCCCCGAGCTGGATGGCAATTTCATTGGGCGTAAACTGACCGCGTAAGAAAAGATAGCGCCCTATCGGCCCCTCAATACTTAAATATACCAGCCGTCTGAATTTTTTTATTGCACTAAACTTACCCGCTCTCAAAATAGAATTGGGAAACTGTTTGAAAAACAAAGCCGATTGCACCCGCTTAAAAGAAGGATACCCTCCATACAACTCATCGCCACCAAGCCCAGATAATACCGCTTTTAAACCACTCTCCCTTGCATATTTACTTATAAACCAAGTATTGATTCCATCACTGCTGGGAAGATCCATGGTGTCGATAATAGCAGGCAGATAATGATGAAATTCCTCCTCCTTCAATAAATGTTGAAAGTGCTTACAACTCATTTGCTGCTGCAAAGAATGCTGGAATTTTTTTTCTGAAAACTGCCCCTCTTCCAGATCGAGCGAGATGGTTTTCAACTCATCCTGGTCTTTTTGTGCCAATAGCGCTATGATACTAGAATCCAAGCCTCCACTTAAAAAAACTCCAATCGGTGCATCCGCCAAAAGATGGCGCTTTACTGCCTTTGCTAAGCAATCTTTTATTGAATGGATGGCTTCCTTTCGGTCACTGATAATCTCTAAATAACTATACTGGCTATACGCTCTTTGAAAACATTTTCCACTGGCCGCATCGTATTTTAACCAAGTTCCCTTTTGCAATGGCTGTACTCCGTGAAGCGTAGTAATGGGTTCAGGCAAATGGCCATAAGCCATCATGTATACTTTCCAGTTAGTATTCTCCTGTTGAAGTAAGGGATTATTGGCAAAGGCCTTCACTTCTGAAGCAAATAATAATCCATTTTGGGTAAGTGAAAAATAAAGCGGTTTTATACCGGCCGCATCCCTTACCAGATAAAGATTAGCAGAAAAACTATCCCATAGCGCAAAGGCAAACATACCATTCAATCGGCTGAATGCAGCGGTGCCCCAGGTGGCAAAGGAAGCTAGTACCACTTCGGTATCACTGGTACCAGAGAACTTGCATCCCAACCCCAGCAGCTCCTGCCTTAACTCGGGATAATTATATAATTCACCATTGTAAGTAATCCAATAACGTTCGGCTGCAAACGACATTGGTTGATGACCTGTTGCGCTAAGATCAATAATAGAAAGGCGCCGATGTCCCAACACTAGGTGATGATGCGGATCACAATACAGTCCTTCGCCATCTGGTCCGCCTGCCTTCTGCAAGTTGCACATCTCTTTTACCGTATATTCAATAACACCCGTTGGTAAAGAAAGATTCAGCATTCCAGCAATCCTACACATTGTTTTTCCAATCCTATTAAGGAAACGAAAGGTTGATTTTAGTTGGGTACTAATTTAGAAGAAAATAACATCCAAGTCAAAATGGACAACCAACAACTAGATTTGCTGATGGTGAAAAAATTACGAATAATAAATATCGAAAAAATATCGGTTTGATTAAAAAATTGGCTCCAAGTTCTTCTTGTCAAAATTGGCACTCATTTGTACCCCCAACGCTTCAATTCTAACTTTTGCCCTGTTACCGTTAAGTTCAACCAGTATACCATTATAATTCATTAATAAACCCTGCTTCACCCTCACCTTTGCGTTGATCGCTAAACCCGACACGTCCTCTATCTGCACATCCGAAAATTCATTTAAGAATTTCTTGATTGTAAAAATATCCTCATCTTTTATCCTTGCAGGCTTACCCAGCCAATAGACAAAATTGAGTATTCCGTTAACATTTTTTAGGTCCCACTTTTCTGTATCCTTCACCCTTACAAAGACATAAGACTTGAAAAGGGGTTCTAACACAATTTTTTTACGATCGCTCCACTGCTTTACCACTTTATTAAGGGGACAATAGTTTTCAATACCATTCTGATCTAGTAATCCAGCTACCTTTTTTTCCCATCTTGGCTTGGTATAAACTGCAAACCAATGTAAATTATTTGTCTCCATAATATAGCGTTGCTTACCCTCAGTCACATACGTTTAGACTGAAGAACATCTTTAAATGATTATATATATTGTAAACTTTGTTCATTGGCAGTAAAAATAACTTAAAAGCAGAACATTTGGCTACTTTCAATTTATCATTACCCCAATTTACCGAAACCTCAATTCTTTATAAAAACAACTGCTTTACTAACCTTTTACTATTTGCTTACCTTTTTTCCAAATCAACTTCCATGCAGGTAAGCTATCCTCATTATCATCTATGGCATAGCCATAGCTGTAGCCATATCCATATCCATAACCATATCCGTATCCGTATCCATATCCATTACCTAGGTGCCCCATATTGATTCCGCGCTTTTTTACCCCATTAAAAACAATACACATATTGTTGAATTTTTTCTGTTGATTCAATTCATTGATCATTTTTAGAAATATCTTAGGAGTGCGGTCGTGCCTAATGACATATAAGGTTACATCCGCATAGTCTTTTAACAATTGGGCATCAGTTACTGGGCCGATGGGGGCTGTGTCAATAAATATATAATCAAACTGCTCCTTGATTTGCTCCATCATTTTACCAAAAGCTGGTTTACCAATCAATTCAGTTGGATTAGGCGGAATAGCCCCGGCTGGAATAATATACAGATTAGGAATAGAGGTTTCCTTTATAATTTTATCAATGCTTACTTTTCCAACCACGTAGTTGGATACACCCGGATCTCTTGGTACATTCATTAATTTACTCAGCTTTGGTTTTCGGAGATCCAATTCCATTAAGGCCACTTTTTTGCCGGTTAGCGTAAAACTGATTGCGAGATTGATGGCGATAAAGCTTTTTCCCTCACTTGAAATACTGGAGGTAACCAACAATGTTTTGTTCACATCATTCAATCCCATAAAGGAAAGATTGGTCCGCAAGGCCCTAAACTGCTCAGCAATAACGGTTCTTTTTCCTTCTCGTATGACAATGGGGATTTTGGTATTTGCCTGAACGATTTCACCTACAAAAGGAACCGTCGTTTTATCCTCAATATCATCGCGAAACAACACTTTGCTCTTAAATTGTTCTTTCAATAATACCATGAAAACAGCGGCCAATAAGCCAACGATAAAACCTGTGAGATAAAAATTCTTTGCCACAGGTGTTACCGGACCGATCACAGCGGGTGTTTCAATGACCCTTAAGTCTGCGCCAGTGGAGGCAGAGGAGATAGCCGTCTCTTCTCGTTTTTGCAACAGATAGGAATAAATATTATTTTTAATTACCTGTTGTCGGCTGATTTCTAATAAGCCCCTTTCCTTTTGAGGCACCGTCTGCAGCAATCCATTATTGAGGGCTATATTTTTGCTGATATCATTTTTTACCGTTACCAAATTATTTTTGATGCTGACTATATTTTCCAACATATCCGATTTCAACCTACTTATTTTGGCTTTTGCCTGCAACACGGGTTCACTATTCTCACCCGTTATTCGGGATGCATTTTCAAGGTCGTACTCTGCTTTATACAAATCATTTAAAAGCCCACTCAAGGTGGCATCCGTTAGCAGCGACAAAGAAGGAACCGTACCAGGTCTCCTACCCTTGCTCAAAACATAGTCACGGGTATCATCTAATATTTCTAGCTGTAAATTAACCTCGCCTTTTTTATTGTCTAATTCACGTACTTTGGTCAGGTATAATTCTCCTTGTGTTCCTACATTGTACAAGGATTCACGATTTTTGTATGCCTCTATATTTTCTTCTACACTATCTAACTGATGAATCACATAGTTAAGCCGATCGTCAATAAAATCAAGTGTTTTAGATGCTATTTGGTTCTTGTCATTAATACCATCTCTATTGTACACTTCAAAAAGACGGTATAAAATATCCCTCCCTTTTTCAGGTACAGGCGTAAGCAATTTTATATCCAACACCGTAGAAGAAGTAGATATGGGAGATGCCTTTAAGGAGCTAATGATATCTGCAGCAGCAGAACTTACGGGGTGAGTGATCAGGAAATAGTTTTTACCGGATAAGTCTTTGTTGTATCCTTCATTTACTACCGGACGATACCATGTACTTCCCAATAAAACTTTACCAGTAAAATTAATTTCCTCACCATTGATGAAAATTTTTTGGTTGACCCAATCCATTTTAAATGGATACTTTCCAAATTGGTGTTTACCATCCTTTACCGCAGCTATAAAGCGGACAGGAGTATTGTCTCCATACAATTCTTCTAACCGAATTTTCCCTTGATTAAAAACGGTTGCATATAAATCAAGGGAACTAACCACTTCCTGCATCAGGCTAGATGAGCGCAAGACCAGAATCTCATTTTCTACAATCTTTTTTTCACTAAAAATATTCAGCGCATCCAACACTTTTGAATCGCCCGATCCTTTATTAGGATCCTTTAGTAATACCTTCGCAGAAGCCACGTAGATAGGCACTTCGGCTCTATAATATACATAGGCAACACTCATTGAAATGGGAATCGTCAAAGCAAACAAAGGCCAAAATGGCAAATACTTTTGTAACAACTGTACAAAAATATTAGTCGCCTGCTTTTCCTTAAATAATTGTTCCTCTTTCATGAATATTCAATTCAAATTGCTGTTTTAACGAAAAATCCGATCGATTATCAAAAAGGCAAATGTTACACTTGATAAAATAGTGGTATACACCATGTGATTATTGGTTCGCCTTTGCTCGGCAGTTTCTTTTAATTCATTGGGCTTTATTACTACAATGTCATTGGGCTGTAAATAGTACCAGGGGGAAGTAAAAATGGATGGATTTTCGAGATTGAGGTGTTTGACCTGTTTAGTATTCTGCGACTCCCTTATAATCATCACATTATTCAACTGAGCATTTGGCTTGCCGCCACCAGTTTTGGCCATTACCTCGAGCAATGATATTTTTTCGGAAGGAATTTCCACCACTTGGGAATTTCCCTCACCTAAAACGGTAACCCGATGGTTACAAAAATTTACAGTAACAATAGGATCTTTCAGATAGGGTAAAAGCTCTGTTTCCAACTTAGCTTTTAGCTCATTTCTTGTAAGCCCTATTACAGTCAACTTACCCAACTTATGCAAGTAAATACAACCATCTTGGCTTACCTGAAAACTATTTTTGACAGCACCTTCAACTCCTCTGCTATTAAAAAGGGCATCCTCCAGTACGCTTAAGCTAGCGATTGAGATGGCCAACTGGTCATTTGGCTGGATTTTTAATTCCAGTTCTTTATTTACAAAACCCGTGATAACGGTATCACGACTGATATCTTTAAAATAATATGCTGGCCGATAAACCTTGCAGCTACTTAAAAAAATAGCCGTTACCGTTAGTATAAATATGAATGGATGATATAATTTATCAATCATGGGCATCAGAGATATTAAATAAGATCACTAAAAAACATTTTGATCAACCTGAAAAGTGAGGTCAATTAAAAATGATAAAATAAATCGGGTAAAATGTAATAAGGAAAATGGCCTATGCAACCATTTGCTTTTTAGTGGATACTATCCATTAAATTGATAGTATGCTTTGCTTTTTCGGCTTTGACTTTTTTTATTCCATAAAGCACACCGGCTGCCATCAACAAGACGATCCCACCATCAATCGGCGCATCCGGATCGCCCCCTGGATCACTAGGAAAACCTGGATCGCTGGGACCTTGGGCAAATGAATTAAAAGGGACGAAAAGATGGGAGAAAATGATTACACTAAAGGCTATAACCAATTTTGAAAATTTTTTCATAACTAACTGTAGGGTTTAATGAGGTAAAACATATCGACATTTTCGATATATATATTAAAAATAGTATATATATATCAAAAACACAAGTTAAATTTCTATTATATGTTATTTAAAGACTAGCCTTCGAGAATTAAATTATTATAAATTTGGACTTACAAAAGGGCATAAAAAATTCGCATCCAACTCCCGGGAAGATTACAGTAAAGAAAAAAAGTAAAAAGAGTAATAACGAAAGGATGCTATAATCGCCGCAGTAAAGTTAAATTGGCATAAAAAAACTCAAACAGTCTTTCTTAAAATGAAAAACGTTTGAGTTGAATTGAAATGATAGAATATTTTCCTGGGCAG
>CANIMM010000148.1 GCA_947468255.1 Chitinophagaceae bacterium
AGGCGATGTTTTGATTAATCCTTCATTCAAAAAATAAATTGCCCTATTATGAAAAAAATTATTAAGCCAATAGCATTGGTATTGTTCGCTGCTTTTATCATCATTCAGTTTTTTCGCCCCGAAAAAAACCTGCATGCAACCGGTGCCCCTAGTGCCAATGATATCAGCACAGTTTATCCCATGCCCAAGGAAGTAGCTACCATATTACAAACAAGTTGCTACGACTGTCATAGCAACAATACCCATTACCCTTGGTATGCTAATCTTCAACCAGTTGCCTGGTGGTTGGCAGATCATATTAAAGAAGGAAAAAAAGAAATTGATTTTTCTGAATTCGCTTCCTATCGTATTGGACGGCAATACAAGAAGTTTGAGGAGATCAATAAGCAGATTGAAGAAGGTGAAATGCCGCTTGAATCATACACGCTTATTCATACCGAAACAAAATTGAGTGCTGAACAAAAAGCAATTGTAAAAAATTGGGTCAATTCATCAAGAGATTCCATCAAGGCGCATTATCCAGAAGATAGTTTGAAACGACCTAAAAGGCCGTAGATAAAATAATTCACCATTTGATAGCATGGCAATCAAAAAAAAAATATTGGCCTTTGCAATGCTGCTACTGGCAGCTGCTCCACTATTTTTCATTTTGGGGCACCTGGTTAAACGGGAGCTCGTCTACCATCAAATGATGGAAAAGCTGGAAAATAATTCGCTTCATACGATTTCCATTCGAATCGCCGACATTAACTGGATAAAAAAAAACAAGGAGGTGTTAGTTGATGGAAAGTTATTTGATGTGAAATCATGGGAAATTATTGACGGCCAGGCAAAATTAACTGGGTTGTTCGATGATGAAGAAACCAAGCTAGAAAAGGAATTCAGCTCAACAATGCACCAAAATAATAACCAACAGGCTCCCATCAACCAGCTGGCTCTAAAATTTATTTTTAATTTTCTATTTACCAATAAGCAAGCATTGCTTACCCCTTTACTTCTTCAAAATTGTAAACCCGTATACCTAGTCTATAATGAGGATGCAGTTGCCCTGAGCTTTACTATAAATACACCTCCCCCCAATTGTTAGCTTCAAGCCACTTGATACAATATTCACTTACAGCCTGTAAGTGAAAGTTGAAGTATATCAATAATACAATAGGCAAATGCAAATTAATGCACCAAATCAGCATAGGAAAAAGCCATCAACCAACGAATGGTATTTTCTCTTTTTTTGGCAGACCTATGCCATCACTCAAAAAATAATATGAAAAAAATATATTTACTAGTCGAATTTTTTTTACTGACTCAAGCTGTCCATGCACAAAAAAACAATCATCCTCCAACCGACACCAGCTTCAAACACATTGAATTGGAAGAGGTAGTAGTTTCTTCCAGTGGATTTAGTGAAAGAAAAAAAAATATAGCGCAGAAAATAGATGTCATCTCAGCACAAACTATTGCACAATCCAACTCGCAAAACACAGGAGACCTGCTAATCAATACCGGCAAAATTTTTGTTCAAAAAAGCCAGCAAGGGGGCAGCAGTCCAGTAATAAGAGGGTTTGAAGCAAGTAGAATTTTAATTTTAATTGATGGCGTAAGGATGAACAATGCCATTTACCGGTCGGGGCATTTACAAAACATCATTACCAACGACCAAAATTCATTACAACAAGTGGAGGTAATGTATGGGCCATCTTCGACTATTTACGGAAGTGACGCATTAGGAGGTTCTATTCATTTAATAACCAAATCGCCCATACTGTCGGATAGCAAGGAAACAGTTTCAACGGGTACTGCTTTTACTAGGTATAGTAGCGTGAATGAAGAAAAAACCATTCACGCGGATCTAAGTATCGGCACCAAACATATCGCCTGGCTGCAGTCTTATAACTTCAGTGATTTTGGGGACATGAAAATGGGGCAAAACTATCCTGATCAATATCCTGACTTTGGAAGAAGAAGCCAATATATTGGGCAAGTGAATGGGGTTGATTCTGTTATGAAAAATACAGATGACAGGGTGCAAAAATTTTCTGGATACCGCCAGTGGGATGTCATCCAAAAATTGCTTTTTAAACAAAACGAACATGTTTCCCACACGCTCAATCTTCAACTGTCTAACACTAACAATGTGCCCAGGTATGATCGACTACAAGACACCAAAAATTTCGGAGCTGCCATAGGAACCAGGCTGCGATTTGCGGAATGGTATTATGGTCCACAAAAAAGAGAAATGGGTGCTTATGAACTCAATGTTTCAAAAGCTGCTTTTTTTGATGAATTAAAGATGAATGTTAATTATCAATCCATTGAAGAAAGCAGACAAACCAGAGAATATAAACGCCTTGATAGATTTGACAGCCAGTTGGAAAGGGTAAACGTATTTGGAACAACGGTAAGCGGAAGAATAAAAATGGGCAACCATGAATGGGTAATGGGTGGGGATATTCAACTCAACGATGTGCAATCAACTGCCAAAAGGACTAATTTAATTACCGGAGTGGCAAGCAAACTCAACACCCGGTATCCAGACGGGAAAAACAAAATGAATAATTTCGGAATCTATGCCCAGCATACTTTCAAGTTCAAAAGCAAAAAACTAGTCTTAAATGATGGCCTTCGTATTCAATCGATCCACTTGCAAAGCAATGTACTAGATAACTCCTTTTTTAATTTACCGGATACTGCAGTAAAGCAAAATAATATTGCACTTACTGGTAATGTTGGAATTGTTTACACTCCCCAAAAGGGCACCTTAATAAGTGCATCCATCTCTTCGGGATTCAGAACTCCCAACATGGATGATTTGTCGAAAATATTTGAATCTAGCACCTCAGCAAAGCAGGTTGTATTACCCAATGCAAATTTAAAACCTGAGTTTACTTACAATGCTGACATAACCATACAGCAAATGATTGCTCAAAAAATCAGCGTTGAATTGACTGGTTTTTACACCCTATTCAATCAGGCAATTATAAAAGCTCCTTTTAAATTAAATGGGCAGGATTCAATTATATATAATGGAGTAAAAAGCCAGGTATTAGCCAGCCAAAACGTAAATCATGCAAATTTATACGGACTGTCGCTGGGGGTAAAAGCTGGACTATTTTCGGGCTTTAGTTTTAGCAGCAGTTTAAGCGCAACAAAAGGCTTTTATCGCACCGATAATTCAGCGAGCTCCAGTGTATATGAGCAACAGGCAAATGGCAGCTATTTACTTGTGAATAAAAAAGTAGCTACAAAACCGCTAGACCATATCCCGCCGCTGATTGGGAAAACCAGTCTTGTTTTCCAGCATAACAAAATTAATTCGGAGATTTTTTTGCTTTATAATGGCTGGAAACATTTGGACCAGTATAATGCTGATGGAGAGGATAATGCGCAATACGCTACGGCTGATGGAATGCCTTCTTGGTTAACGGTCAACTGGAAAGGTTCGGTAAATTGCAGTAAAAACGTACTACTTCAGGTTGGAATTGACAATATTTTTGATAGAAACTACCGATATTTTGCTTCCGGATTCTCGGCGGGAGGAAGAAATTTCATAGTTGCACTAAGGCTAAATTGGTGAAAAACTTACAATAACCTATATAAAAACGGCCAAATTTCAAAATTTGGCCGTTTTGCTGATGCAGCAAATTAACAAAGTATTTTGCCTATATTTATAGTGTAAAAAGCACAATTATGACAGAAGAGCTTATGCTGGCTGGATGTCTTACTAATAATGCCGCTTCCCAGGAAGCGTTGTATGCTCGTTTTAGTCCTCGTATGCTAGGGGTGTGCTACCGTTTTGCAAAAAACAGGGAAGATGCGGAAGATATGCTTCAGGAAGGATTCATAAAAATATTTGCCCAAATACATCAATTTAGAAATGAAGGGGTATTAGAAGGTTGGATTAGGAGAATTGTAGTACATACTTGTATCAATGTGCTAAAAAAGAATAAAAAATTTTCGGATAGTGTTGATATCACTTTTGCTAGTGGAGTTGGAATAAAAGAAGAAAGTATCCCATCCATTATGCAGGCAAAAGAGGTGGTAGAATGTATCCGGTTATTGCCCATTGGTTACAGAACCGTACTAAATCTTTATGCAATAGAAGGCTACTCGCATAGAGAAATTGGCTTAATGCTCGATATAGAGGAAAGCACCAGCCGCTCACAATATACAAGAGCAAAATCAATGCTGGAAGGGGTATTAGTTAAAAAGAAAATTATTGGTACCCGAAGTGGTAAAAAAACTTTATTGGGCGCTTAAGCAGCAATAAAATAAAGACCGACCAAACTAACAATAGAATTAATAGAAACTTTGTGATTGATGAATAGAAAATTGCATACTGACGAATTTGAACGAATGCTACGAGAGATGTCAGACGAATTCAGGATGTATCCTTCCAAAAGGATATGGAACAGCATTTACAACAATATACACCCGGGGCGAAAATGGCCTTCGGTTGTAATGACTATTGCCCTAGTTTCCACTTTAATTTTAGTAGGCCGCATCAACACCTCCGATTCTTCTACTGATATAGGATCTGCAGCCATGCCAATTGTAGCAGCAAACACAACCATTCCAAGCTCAACCAACACCATTGGGTCGACAACCGAGCTACTAAACGAATCGAATCAATCGGTTATCCGACAGATCAATTACAATAAAGTAAGTTCAATCAATAATAGCAAGGTCAATATCATAAAAAAGAAAGGCGCTATTCGCGCTGAATATACTAGTTCAGCAACTATTGTAGAATCAGCAATTTTTGCGAAAAAAAACACTGGAAAAAACAAGCTGCTTTCTCAAATAAAATCAGCATTGTCTGGCGACAATCAACATGTCAACATAGCCAGTCAATCTTACCGCAGCATAAACGAGAAGCAATCTGATTTAGATGCCCAGGAGCCTGGAATTGAAATAGGTGAGACGCAATCTGCTCCCCTAGCTTCGTTGCAAAAAACAAGTGTAGGCGATTTGCTAAATGCAATTTCAATAGATGAACTTACCAGTAAAAATCTAAAAATGGAAATGGCGGAAGTTTTACGGAATGAAATTTCTAACATAAACAACAAACCACTCACTCAAAATAGTCAAGACGAGGTTTCCATGAAAGACAAGGAATGGATTGAAAACTACGCTTTGTATAATCGGCGAGCTTCGAAAAAATGGGCAGGCAAACTTTCTTGGCAAGTTTACGCAACCCCTTCTATTGTTTACCGCTCACTTACCAGTGGCCCTAACTTCGGCAATGCGATTAGCAACCCTCCCTATGCCATTTCAGCTGCCAACCAGGCCCTGCGGGATGCTGTTAACCAAGTGCCTGCTATGGGCTTAGAAATTGGCTCCGGGCTGCAATATGCTATTTTAAAAGGACTTACTGTTAAAGGAAGTGTACAATTAAATTATACCCGCTATAATACCAATGCATTTGAAAATTCGCATCCTTTTTCTACGCAACTTACACTACATGATTTTGCTACCAATACCAATTACGAAATATTAAGAACAACTCCCTATTCCAATCATTCAGGCCTTAAAGCCACTAAACTTCACAACGAAACTTTTCAAATATCTATACCTATTGGTGCAGACTTGAAATTGATGGGTAATGAAAAAATACAATGGAATATTGGGGCAACCATTCAACCTACTTTCATAGCAGGAGGAAAAGATTACCTAATTTCATCAGACAAGCGCAATTATGTCAAAGAACCCTCCCTGCTCAACAAATGGAATCTAAATGCAGGCCTGGAGACCTTCATCACCTTCAAATTCAATGGGCTCAACTGGCAGGTAGGTCCTCAATTTAGGACACAGCTATATTCTACCAACAGTAAGCAATATATTGTCGAAGAACGACTGCTTAATTATGGAATAAAGTTCGGAGTGTCTAAAATTATTCAATAACTGATATTTCCAATTTCATAAAAGATAGTTTTTCTAACGAACTAAGTGCTGCAGCAATCCCTTGTTTCCATTTGCTTTCTGTGTATTTTTGTGCCAGAGTAATTGGGCCACAAAAATAATTATCCATCCACTAAGGGACCCGATAGTTATATGACTTGGCCAACAAAAAACAAACATGCATGAATAAATTTAGTATCCTCGCAATTGGCCTATTCATCTTGAATAGTTGTTCCAACAGCTCCAAAAAAAACAATACCCCCGAAGAAAAAACAATAGCAGCCTCTTTTTTCCCTGTTACCTCATTCATCAAGGGACAAATCATTGTCTTGGATTCACTTCCAGTTACCCCCTTGCAAATCACTACTATTAAGGGGAAATCAGATTCAATCTGGATAACCAAAGAAGGGATGAAAAAAATGCTGCTTCCTTTTCTAACGCCGGTAATTAATGAAACCAATTTGATCAATTTTTTTACAGAAACAAAATTCAAAGATCAAACACTCAATGCGATCACTTTTACTTACGACCCTTCCAGAATCTTACCTGATTCGATCCCGCTTCGACACTGGGATGTATATGTTAACCCAGAAACAGGGAATGTTGAAAAAGTATATATTGTAAAAACAACCAAAGAACAGGGGCAAAATTTGACGCAGCAACTTACCTGGCAAACCAACAAACTAGTAAAAATAACTACAATACTAAATACAACAAATGGAGATCAAGCACTATTGAAAGAAGTGGTTTTTATTTGGAACTTTTAAATATATAAAAATTGGTGCATTCCTTTAAATTGAAAGCAGCTTGAAAATACTTTCAAAGCCTAACCAATACAAAACTAGTTTTGAAATAAATTATGAAGAATTTAGTACCCTTTAAATGACGCAACAGGAATTCACCGCTATCGCCAACACCATACCAGTTAATCCCGGCATTTATAAATACTATGATGCTGCTGGAGAACTATTGTATGTAGGTAAAGCAAAAAATTTACGTAAGCG
The DNA here is from genome assembly GCA_947468255.1 of Chitinophagaceae bacterium. Lineage (GTDB taxonomy): Bacteria > Bacteroidota > Bacteroidia > Chitinophagales > Chitinophagaceae > Ferruginibacter. Next base: position 6,903 of record CANIMM010000148.1, read on the forward strand.
CGTAAGCTCGTATTTTTCAAATACCTATACCAATTATAAAACACATGAGCTGGTTGTAAGAATTTGTAAGATAGAATTCACCATTGTAAATAGTGAACAGGATGCATTTCTATTAGAGAATTCACTGATAAAAAATTTCCAACCGCTTTTTAATATTAATCTCAAAGATGACAAAACCTACCCTTACATCGTCATTAAAAACGAAGCATTTCCAAGGGTGTTTTTTACAAGAAAAAGAATCAATGACGGATCTCAATATCTTGGTCCATTTACTTCGGTTGGAAAAGTAAGGGAGCTACTTGAATTTATTAAACAAAATATTCCGCTTCGCAACTGTAAGCTTTCGTTAACTCCAGCCAATATTGAGAAAAAGAAATTTAAAGTCTGTTTGGAATACCATCTTGGCAATTGTAAAGGCCCCTGCGAAGGATTACAGTCATTAGAAGATTATAATGAAGGGATTGACTCCCTGAAAAATTTATTAAAGGGAAACCTGTCGCCGGTGATCCAGCATTTTAAATCTGACATGCAATATCACG
>CANIMM010000149.1 GCA_947468255.1 Chitinophagaceae bacterium
CATTTTGGCAAGGAATCCTTCTGGATGCCAGCTCCAATGTGCTACGGGTGCATATACCAACAAACTAAATAAAATAATAAACATTACATATGCTGTAAACCGAATACGTTCGGCAACCGCACCTACCACCAAACCGGGAGTAATGATGGCAAACATCAGCTGAAACAATGAAAATAGGGTAAGTGGCATTGTATTAGCAAGCGGCCAAGCAGCATGTGACTTTACCCCTTTAAAAAATAAGAAAGTTCTTGGATCACCGATGAAACCACCAATGGAATCTCCAAAACTCAAACTAAATCCAACTACAATCCATAATACCCCTACAATACCTGCAGCTACCACACTCTTGATCATGGTAGAAATTACGTTCTTACGATTCACCATGCCACCATAAAAGAAGGCAAGTCCGGGAGTCATTAAAAAAACCAGTGCTGTAGAAATCAGCACCCAGGTCATATCGGATGTATTGTATTGCGGACCTCCTACAATTTTAGTGGGATCATAATCTGCCTCAGGTGCTATAAAAGCAGCCGCCAAAGCAACAGCAATCAATACCAAAAATGGCAGGACCGACTGGATTGAAATTTTTTTCATACTCATTGTTTTTGGGTTTTAAAAAATCAATAAAACATTGTATTTTATTGATATATTTCATTTATTCAGTAAAAATATGAATTATCATTGATTCGGAGATCAAATTATATACATATATATTATTGTAATATTTTATTATTAATAGCAATTAAACTAAAAAAAGGTCAATTTTAATAAAATATATAATAAATATGAAGCTATAATGATCAAACAACGGATTTATTGATGAAATAACTTAATATTTTACAATTTATCTAATTTCATTAAAATATAATCTACCTGCCATTTTTTATTCATATTTAACTTATTCTATATCTTATGCCCTTTCAATAGGAATGGTTTTTAAATTTAAAAAATCGTAGAACCCAATAATTGATGGAAAAGACAAAAAAAAGGGATGCAGTGGTACACTGCATCCCTCAAACACTCATTACAAAATTGATCCCTTTACAAATAACGGGCTATCGCATTCCTATCGGCCGTTTCCAATAAGGATTGACCCATTAAAAACTCATCCACTTTCTGGGCGCAATCCCTTCCTTCCTTGATTGCCCATACTACCAGCGACTGCCCACGGCGCATATCACCTGCGGTAAATACTCGGGCGATATTGGACTGGTAATTTTTTTCTGAGGCCCTTACATTACCTCTTTCATCCAATTCCACCTCTAGCTCACTGATCATCCCTTCTTGCTGAGGATGTACAAACCCCATCGCCAAAAATGCCAATTCGCAAGGCACTTTCCTTTCACTACCCTTTACTTCTATAAATTGTGCTGGTTTATTATCTACCACTTTCCACTCCAAGTCAACCATAATGACTGCTTTCAAATGCCCTTTCTCATCTCCAATAAACTCCTTGGTTGCAACTGCCCATTTTCTATCACAACCTTCTTCATGAGAAGAGGTAGTTTTAAGCAGCATTGGATAGCTAGGCCATGGCATGGCGTTGTTTCTTTGATTGGGCGGTTTAGGTAACAATTCAAACTGTGTAACAGAAGCCGCCTTATGACGATTAGAGGTACCCACACAATCACTTCCTGTATCTCCTCCTCCAATCACAATCACGTTTTTACCTGTAGCCATAATAGCTTCCTCGGAAAAAGAACTTCCGGCAACCCGTTTATTTTGTTGCTTTAAAAACTGCATTGCAAAATATACCCCTTTTAAATCCCTTCCTGGAATATCTAAATTTCTAGGAACCGTACTTCCACCAGCCAATACAATGGCCTGGTATTCTCTCAATAAATTACTAATACTGATATCAACCCCTACATTAGCATTGCATTTAAATACAACCCCTTCTTCTTCCATTAATTTTACCCTTCTATCAATCACCCATTTTTCAAGCTTGAAATCAGGGATACCATACCGTAATAACCCTCCTGGTAAATCGTCCCTTTCAAATACGGTTACCGAATGTCCAACAATATTTAATTGAGCAGCAGCAGCCAAGCCGGCAGGACCGCTACCAATTACTGCTACTTTTTTTCCAGTTCGCACAATCTGTTTGTCAGCTTGCACATATCCCTTATCAAAGGCAATTTCAATGATATGTTTTTCGATTTCTTCAATCGCTATAGCTGGTTGATTGATTCCCAACACACAGGCTGTTTCACAAGGGGCAGGGCATATACGTCCAGTAAACTCTGGGAAATTATTGGTAGAAGATAATATCTCATATGCCTCTTTCCAGCTTTTCCGATACACTGCATCATTGAATTCGGGAATCACATTGCCCAGGGGGCAGCCATTGTGACAAAAAGGAATGCCGCAATCCATACACCTGGCCGATTGCTGGTTTAACTTTTCATCAGAATATCGCTCTATAAATTCTTTATAGTCACCTACCCTTTCTTCGGGTAAACGCTTGGAGGGAAGCTCCCGCGTAAATTCTAAAAATCCTGTTGGTTTGCCCATATATACTTTGCCTCCAAAGCGGAGAATTTTTTTAAAGTAAATAATATTTTAATGCTCCTTTCTAAAAGGAATACTACTTCTTCAGTTCCTTTTTAACTTTTCCGGAAAGCTTTTCTAACACTTTTTTGTAATCCTTGGGGAATACCTTAACGAAATTCTTTAATTGGTTGTCAAAGTCTTCCATTACAAATTTTGCTACCGAACTTTTAGTATACATAAAATGGTCACTGATCATTGTAAATAATTCCGCTTTATCTGATTCTCCAACTGGATCCAAATCAACCATTTCTGTATTGCATTGCAATGGAAATTCCCCCTTTACATCATATATATAAGCGATTCCTCCACTCATTCCTGCGGCAAAATTTCTTCCCGTAGCACCTAGTACTACTACTTTTCCTCCAGTCATATACTCGCATCCATGATCACCCACTCCCTCAACCACTGCAGTGGCCCCAGAATTACGAACAGCAAATCGCTCACCGGCTTTTCCTCTGATATAAGACTCACCGGAGGTAGCTCCATAAAAAGCAACATTACCAATGATGATATTATCTTCAGGAACAAAATTGGCCCTAGCAGATGGATACACAATTAATTTAGCGCCGCTCAATCCTTTTCCAAAATAATCATTCGCATCTCCCTCCAGTTCTAGTGTAACACCCTTTGTATTAAAAGCACCAAAACTTTGACCGGCAGTACCGGTAAATTTAAAATGAATGGTATCATCGGGTAAACCGGCTGATTTATATTTTTTTGAAATTTCATTAGATAAAATCGTACCGGTAGTTCTGTCAATACTTTTTATCGGGAAAGAAGCGGTCACTTTTTGCTGGCTTTCTAATGCAGGCTGAGCAGCTGCTACCAACTTCCAGTCAAGCACTTTGTCTAATCCGTGATCCTGTTGCTCATTGTTATAAATTACGGTATACTTGGAAGCTGGTTCCTTGTACAATACCGGTGATAAATCTAATTTGCTATATTTCCAATGATTAATACCTTCCCGCATTTCCAAACAATCTACTTGGCCTACCATTTCATTGATGGTACGAAAGCCCAATTGAGCCATGATTTCCCGCAGTTCTTCCGTTAAAAATTTAAACAGATTTACCACATGATCTGCATCACCAGTAAAACGTTCCCGCAATTGTTTATCCTGCGTAGCTACACCAACCGGGCATGTATTGAGATGACATTTCCGCATCATGATACAACCTTCTGTAACCAAGGCAGCAGTAGCAACTCCCCATTCCTCGGCACCCAATAAGGTGGCGATTGCGATATCTTTTCCGGTCTTTAACTGACCATCTGTTTGTAATATTACCCTACTGCGCAATTTATTCTTTACCAGCGTCTGGTGGGCTTCCGCCAATCCAAGCTCCCATGGCAAACCTGCATGCTTAATTGAACTCACCGGAGACGCTCCGGTACCACCATCAAAACCTGCTATCAATACTACATCCGCCTTTGCCTTGGTAACACCTGCAGCAATCGTACCTACCCCAGCCTTGGATACCAATTTTACATTGATTCTTGCAGCTCGGTTAGCATTTTTTAAATCAAAGATCAACTGTGCTAAATCTTCAATGGAATAAATATCATGATGAGGAGGTGGGGAAATTAATCCTACTCCAGGAGTAGCATGACGAACCCTTCCAATCCAATTATCTACCTTATGGCCCGGTAATTGCCCGCCCTCGCCGGGTTTGGCACCCTGCGCCATTTTAATCTGCAATTCATCCGCCTGCGTTAAATAATTACTGGTAACACCAAACCTTGCAGAAGCTACCTGTTTGATCGCACTCCGCATTGAATCTCCATTAGGCATGGTTTCAAAACGCATTTCATCTTCTCCTCCTTCACCGGTATTGCTTTTTCCACCTAGGCGGTTCATGGCAATGGCCAATGTACTATGTGCTTCATGAGAGATAGAACCAAAGCTCATTGCCCCAGTTGCAAACCTTTTCCAGATTGCTTCTGCAGGTTCTACCTCATCAATTGAAATCGCTTTTCGCTGTGCATTAAACTGAAAAAGGCTTCGCAAGGTGCAAGCCCTTTCTCCCTGATCATTGACCAGTTTTGAATATTTTTTAAAAGAAGCATAATCATTCATCCGGGTAGAATATTGCAACAGATGGATGGTTTGGGGATTAAATAAATGGAATTCTCCTTTACGTTTCCATTGATACAAGCCGCCTACTGGCAGCCGGTCAACAGGTATGTGTTTTTTAGGAAATGCAAAAGCATGTTTTGCTAGTGTTTCCTTGGCAATTTCATCGAGTCCTAACCCTTGAATTCGAGATATGGAACCAGTGAAATATTTGTCAACTACCGAACTGTTTAAACCAAGGATTTCAAAAATCTGAGCACCTTGATAAGACTGCAGGGTTGAAATACCCATTTTTGAAAACACTTTTAACAAACCGTCATTGACCGCTTTGGTATAATTTTTTTTGAGTTGATCCACTTCCAAGTCAGTCTGCAATTTTCCGCTCAACTTCATATCACGAATACTTGACAATGCCATATAAGGATTGATTGCAGTAGCTCCATAACCCAACAAACAGGCAAAATGATGCACTTCCCAAACACTGCCCGACTCCACCACCAGACCTACACATCCCCTCAATCCTTTTCGGATTAAATGATGATGAACTGCAGCAGTAGCCAATAAAGATGGTATGGGAGCATGATCAGAATCTATTGAACGATCGGTTAATATGAGTACTTCAAATCCATCCTCGGCAGCATCTACAGCATATCGACAGAGTCTGTCCAATGCTTTTTTAAGTGAGTCCGGCTTTCCATCTGCACGGTAATACATTTGAAGGGTCTTTGCCTGAAAAATCCCTGTATCAATACTCCTGATTTTTTCAAGTTCAAAATTAGATAATACAGGATGCTTCAATGCAACCGTATGACAACTCAATGGGTCCTCTTCCAGTAAATTACCGTTATTACCTACAAATGTTGTAAGCGACATTACTAGCTTTTCGCGAATAGGGTCGATCGGAGGATTGGTAACCTGGGCAAATAATTGCTTGAAATAAGAACTCAAATGCTGGGGCTCATCGCTCAATACTGCCAGAGGCACATCCGTTCCCATTGAGCCAATGGGTTCCTTGCCATCCAAAGCCATTGGAGCAATAATTTCTTCCAAGTCTTCAGTTGTATAACCAAACACTTTTTGGTATTTGAACACCTGGTCGCTTTCTAAATGAGTAAACATTACCCTTGGTTCGGGTAATTCCTCCAAGCGGATTTTATATTTATTCAACCAGTCTCCATAAGGTTTTTGTGAACAAATGGTACTTTTTAATTCATCATCGCTAATAATCCTTCCTTGTTCCATATCCACCACAAACATTTTTCCCGGCTGCAGTCTCCCATTTTCTTTCACCAACGCAGGATCGATCGGCAAGGCCCCTGTTTCAGAAGCCATGATTACCCTTCCATCGGTGGTAACACAATAACGGGAAGGTCGAAGGCCATTTCTATCCAATGTGGCTCCGATAATTTTACCATCTGTAAATGATATGGAGGCAGGGCCATCCCAAGGTTCCATCATAGAAGCATGGTATTCGTAAAAAGCTTTTTTTACCGGATCCATTCTGTCATCGCCATCCCAAGCCTCCGGTATCAACATCATCATAACATGTGGAAGTGATCGCCCAGTAAGGGTGAGCAATTCTATCATATTATCCAGACAAGCAGAATCAGATTGAACACTGTTGATTACTGGCAACAACATTTCCATCTCCTCCTTGCTGAAATAGGATGATAGGAACCCCTTTTCACTGGCTTTGAGCCAGTTTAGGTTTCCCTGCAATGTATTAATTTCCCCATTGTGTGCAATGTAACGGAATGGTTGAGCTAGTTTCCAAGAAGGAAATGTATTGGTGGCAAATCGAGAATGTACCAACCCAAAAGCGGAAACTACCCTTTTATTAGTAAGATCCGGAAAATAGTTACGAACCTGACTACTGGTCAACTGTCCCTTATATACAACCGTCTTATAGGATAGGGAAGCAATATAAAAACCAATATCATCCTTGCGTACGGTACTGTCAATTGTATGGGTAGCATATTTGCGCAATACAAATAATTTCCTTTCAAAATCCATTGGATTGATAATGTAATCCGGACAGGCAATAAAAACCTGTTCCATCACTGGCTCTACCGACAAAGCTGTAGGGCCAATATCAAACGTGTTAACAGGTACACTCCGGTAAGTAATAATTTCAAGTCCGAGCTTTTCTGCTGCCCTGTTAAAAATATCCCTACATTCTTCTCTCAATTTAATTTCCTTTGGAAAGAAAACCACTCCAACAGCATACTTTCCGAAGGAAGGTAAGTGTGCCCCCAATTTTACGCATTCATCAAAGAAGAATTCATGGGGTATCTGGATGAAAATACCTGCACCATCGCCAGTATTGGTTTCACATCCACAGGCTCCCCGATGTTCCATATTTTCCAAAATGGTCAATGCATCAGAAATGTGCTGATGAGATTTATTTCCCCTGATATTGGCAACAAAACCGATACCACATGCATCATGTTCAAATTGCGGATCGTACAAACCTGGATTTTCTTTCATAATAATTGGTTTTATGCTACTAATAACACATATTTCCACAGATTTTGCAAACCTTTCATTAGCATCCGTCTACTGTGTATAGGACAGATTGTAGCATTTCGTTATATAACCAAGGAAGCTCCCCCTGAAAAATCAAGTGGGTGCCCAAAATATTTTACCTATAACCTTAGCAAAGCAAAGTTACTGCGATAATTAATTCAACCCAACATTTACCCCCTAAGCAATGAAGAAAGAGGGGTTGCAAAATTAGGCGTTTCCTCCTATAGATTTCATTTCTGTCATCGCCTGCCTCAGTTCAGCACCTACCAACTCAATCGGATGAAAAC
>CANIMM010000150.1 GCA_947468255.1 Chitinophagaceae bacterium
AAGATTATAACTGTATTCGGGATCGGCCATTTCTGGTCGCCAGCTATGAAAATTAAATAGTTGAAATGATTTTTTGTATTGCGTCACGGTATCACTGATAGGGGTAACCGCATTTAATATGTCGGCTCCTTTTCCCCGAAGGGTTGCAGCCGTGTACAAGTCAGGGGAAAGGGTGAAATCGGCATTGGTTATTTCTTTCCAGTCGCTGGCAGCAAGTGTGTGCTTTGCAAGTCTTGAACCGTTAGCTGAAAATGCAGCAAACAAAAGCTCCTGCTTACTATTTACTGCAGGTTGGTATACGCCATTTAAGTTATTGGTAAGCGTGAATATTTTTTTATCGAGCAGACTAACGGCTACAATTTTATCTACATTGTGCTGCATGGCGCTGAAATAAACAGTATCCCCTTTCACAAATGGATAGCCAATCACATTAAAAGAAAATGGGGTGATGGGGTCTGTGTCGCCATTGGCAAGATTCACTTTTACCAGGCTCATTTTGCCCTCCAAATTTCGTACTGCCGATACCGCCGTACTGGAATCAATGTATTTGGATTGGGTGTAAAAATAATGCTGTGGATTGGGCAGCTGCTTAATTAGTTCGCCTGTGTTGGCGTTGATACGATGCAGGTAATTGCTGCCGTCTGGGTTTACATTTACCGCCAGCACTTCGCTGCCATTTTCGTTGATATCCGGTGAAAAATATTTTGTTTGACGACCTAATTGCCTTTGTTGGTTGGTGTAAATATTCAATAGTTGGATTACACTGTAATTCCTGTTTCCCCATCGCGGGTCTGATTGGTAACTAGCATAAACAATGTTTCCATTTTGATAGCTATAGTATTCATCGATCACTATATTTTTGGCTCGAATCATTTTTTCTTTTCCATTGATGATCCAGTAAAAACTGCTGATGGAATGGTTCGACTTTTTAGTTACCAGCAGGCTATCGTCACTCACATAGTGTGGGAAAAGATATTCCACCAGCTGATGGTTTTTGCTGGCAGTGAGGTACTTGTCGCCAAGGGGGTCTTTCTTTTGAACTGTAAAAGATTTTTCGATAAAAAAGCGCAAAGCATCATCCCTAAACTGCTGGTAAGTTTTGCCGGAATGCCGCTCAATTGCTTTATTGAAAGCAAAGAATACCCCTTTAAATTGAATGGCATCTTGCGTAACTTTTCTCCAAAAATCTTCACCATATTTTTCATAGCCGTAGGCCACGATTTGGTAACCCAACTCGTAATGGTCGGGGGTATAGTCCCTATACGATCCGCTGCGCAGTTTCATCCACGAATATTTTTTATTGTCGAGTGCAAGGGATTTCATGCCGTTGTAAAAAGAAGGCATTCTTCCTCTTCCCTGGTTACTTACCAGGGTTTCCTGCCATACGGCATCGCCTTCAAAAAAATAATCCGGAATGGCAATGCCATTGGCAAGCAATTGGCCTTCCTGACCAAGGAAAAATGAAAATACTTTGGTAAGTCCGCTATTGAAATTACTGAACTGTTGAATATGCCTGTTTTCATGAATGATGAGGTTGTCATCCCAGCGCAGACTTCCCGACGAAAAATTATCTTGTTCGGGTGTCATGTACAATTCGCTCATGATTGGAGCCATTCTTACATAGGCATTGGGAATAGTGGTTTGGTTTAATAGCAGGATATCCCATTTGCGCTGCTTGCCGCCGATGCTGTAAGCGGTAGTTTTGCCTAGTAATTGGTTAATGGCATTGATGCGACTTGCCTGACTATCCAAGCCCTGTGGGAAAATCACCCTGGTATGTGAGGTATTGATTTGTTTCCATTTAAGTGAAGCAGGGTTGCCTCCAAAAATCTGTGCCTGAGCAAAGACAGGCAGTAAAAACAACCACAGGGCTGCAAGTGTTTTTTTTTCAAAAATCATGAAGCTAAAGGTATGAAATGAAACATAGTTTTCCTTGACAGAAAAATAAGTTGGGCAACTAAGCCCAAAGGATAACGATAAGTTAAAATCGACAATTAAAAATTGGTTGCCTATCGTATCCAAGCCATTGCACTCTGTAATTAGCTTATTCAACCAATAATAAACCAACTCAATTGTATTCAAATTCAAAATAACCTAGTAATTCTTTTTCTTTAGAAAAGCATTTTTCAATAATTCGAAGGCCATCATTGTATGTTTTTTTCCAGGTAAAATAATTATTGGAAATGCCTTCTTCTGTCGTGATCATTTGGGTTACCTGGCCTGCGCTATTGTATTCAAATAAAAAATCAGGCATCAGTTTGGCTCTTAAAGCATTGTATTTTACAATATCGGTCAGCCTGTTTTTGCTGTCGTAATAATAATAATAGTGTTTGCCATTTTTACTCAAATCATTTTCATCAATCACATTTCCCTTTTCATCAGTTGTAAAAACCACCGTAGCCGTGTCGGTTTGATTTCGAATGCGTAACATCTTTATAGGATGGCCTTTTGGGTCATAAAAGTATTGGTGCTCCTCAATCGTTTTGGCAGAAAACCCATCATCGATAGATTTGATACTATTTACAAATAATTTGAGATGGCCCTTGGGGTCGTATTGGTAGGAAGAGGAGGAGCTGGAAACGGAGGAGCTGTCTTTGGAAGCAATTAATTGCCCTTCAGCATTGAATTGAGAACTGAGGATAGACTTTTCAGTAATATTTGATTTGGTATAAGTTTCGATTTTGCGGTAGTCTTTGCTGATTTTTTTTTCACAAAAAAAGCCACGGCTAGGCTCCCCATTGCCTTCAAAACTGTGTACCAGAATATTCCTGATTTTTTGTTCCTTAAATTGTTTGATTTCCTCAGAAAGTTGAAGGATGCTCACTATGTCAAGGTAATGATATTGTGCAATCCCAGCTGTTGATATTGCCATCAGTAATATCAGTTGTATCCATATTGACTTGCCCATAGGTGTATTTTGAATAGTAAAATTAAGGCAGTAGGATGTAATTAGTGAAAAGTATTGGCTTATTAGGAAAATATTTTGATTGTATTTTTTTTGAAACGGGGGATTGAGGGCAATTTGTTAAAGTTGGATTGGTATTGACCATTTTCTTTTGCATAATTGCCTTCAAAATGTTGGTTGCGGTTTTTCTTTATTATTTTTAATCAAATTTAAATATGTATGCAGTCCACTACTGAAAATGCTTTTTCAAGATTGGTTACAATTATGGATGAACTTAGGGAGAAATGTCCCTGGGATAAGGTGCAAACGATTCAAACGCTGCGGCAGTTGACGATTGAAGAAACCTACGAGTTAACCGATGCGATTACCGATGGAGATTGGAAGGGTATCAAGGAGGAATTGGGCGATATTTTACTCCACATCGTTTTTTATGCCAAAATAGGGGCAGAGCAAAACCAGTTTACCCTAGATGAAGTGATTAATGGGGTTTGCGAAAAGCTCATTTTCCGCCATCCGCATATTTATAGTGATGTGGTAGTGGCCGATGAGGAAGATGTAAAGCGAAACTGGGAAAAATTAAAAATCAAGGAAGGTAAAAAATCCGTTTTAGCCGGGGTGCCCAAGGCGCTTCCTGCTACTATCAAAGCCATGCGTTTGCAAGAGAAGGCCAAACAGGTGGGCTTTGAATGGGAAAATAAGGAACAGGTTTGGGATAAAGTAGAAGAAGAAAAGGCTGAATTGTTTGAGGCGATTGCTTCAGGCAATAAAAACGATATGGAAGATGAACTGGGCGATGTGTTTTTTTCCCTGATCAACTATGCAAGGTTTTTGCAGATAGATGCTGAGAATGCCCTGGAGCGAACCAATAAAAAATTTATCGACCGATTTAATAAAATGGAGGCCGCCGCTTCTTTGTCTGGAAAAGAACTGCATGAAATGACTTTAGGGGAGATGGATGCTATTTGGAATCAAATTAAGCGAAAATAATGCTTGTTTAAACCAAGCGTCGGTAATATTTTAGTACTAAAGGAAAAGGAGTTAGGCAAATCCTTTTAAAGCCAGTTTTCAGTAATAGCAACAGAATAATTTCCATGCTGCAATTGCAGTCAATATTTTTATTTTGAAAAAATACAGTTCCTTTAAACAGTTTTTTATCAGAAACAGTTACCTGTTGGTAATTGCTGCCTGGTTGATTACGATATCTTTTATTATTGACAATTACCTTACGGGGAATGCTTCGCCCAAAACGGTTGCCAAAAACATCAGTAGTTTTATTGCGGAGCAACAAAATGATTTTGTCTCCATTGCCTCCGATACCGCTGTTTTAAATCAACTTGTCAGTCAACGCTACGACGAATCGATGCTTCAGCAGTTGACCTCCAAAAAATATTATTTATTTGTTTATCAAACAAAAAATTTCGGAAATCATTCCAATCTACTTTTTTGGTCAACGCAGGTAGTGGATCCATCTTTGGCCCTCGCTTCAATGAATCAGCAAACTGGTTTCATTCAATTGTCGAACGGTTATTATGTTTGGCAAAAAAGTAGTTTTAAAGATATTACCCTGCTAGGATTGATTCCCATTATGTGGAACTATGCCATTACCAACGATTACCTGACCAACTCCTTTACAACCGGAAAAGACATTGAGAAAGCGTATTCTATTTCAGATAAAAAACTAATACATACAGTTTATTCGGTTGACGGGCATTTCCTTTTTTCCTTGGTACCCAAGGCACTTAGCAGTGTAGTTCATAATAATTTACTGGCTTTCATTTTGCGAATGATCGCGGTGGTTTTTATATTGTTTTTTATACAACTGACGGCCGTCTATCTGATTCAAAAAAACTTTTACAAAGGGGGCTTATTTTTAACGCTGCTAATTATAGGTTTGCGCGTAGCCAGTTATTATTTACCCATTCCGGTAAATTTTCGCCAGTTTGAATTGTTCGACCCAGCTATTTATGGTTCCAATAGTATTTCACGGTCTTTAGGAGATTTGCTGATCAATTCGATTTTGTTTTTATGGGTAATTCTTTTTATTCGATTTTATATTCAGGACAAAAAAGTTACCCTATTGATAAAATCTGCCTTTATTAAGTGGTGGGTGATACTTTTTGGGGCAGCCATTTTACTGCTTTGCACCATTCTTGTCGGTCATATTTTTAGGTCAATGGTGGCAGATTCCAATATCTCTTTTGATGTAGTTAATTTCTATACACTGTCGGTATACAGTGTGATTGGGTTTATTGTTTTTGGCTGTTTGGCTATTGGGTATTTTTTAGCAACTCAAATTGTTATTTATCTGCTTCAGCCTTTGCTGCCTAAAAATGTCCTGCTGCTTCTATTGATTATAACTGTTATTGGCCTTTTAGTGTTAACGTTTCGGGTAAGCAATCCAAATGTGTTATTTGAGTTGTATTTATTGATATGGCTATTGATTTATTTATTGCTGCTTAATAATCAATATCTTTTTTTACTTACCTCAGCAATTATTTCATCCAGGTTTATTTTCTGGTTGTTTTTCTTTTCAATATCGATCAGTTCAGTCATTTTGATTGAAAATGGCAATAAGGAAATGGGGCAGCGAAAACACTATGCAGAAATACTGGCCATTAAGGCAGACCCATCTAGTGAAAGGCTAATGAATACTGTGCTGACTGATTTCAGTAGTGATGCATTAGCCCCTGTATTTGATGCGTTTAAAATGGCTGAATCCAACAAATCACTGAAGGGTAGTTTATTGAATGATAATTTTACCGGGTATTTGAATAAATACGATACTAAAATATTCACTTTTGATGCGAATGAAAAATCCTTGTTCAATGAAGATTCTGCTACTTTCAATGTGCTGAATACCATTTTGTATACACAGGCAAAACCTACTGCAATTCCTGGGCTTTATTACTATGATGTTTCTTATGACCGGTTTAATTACATCAGTAAAAAGGAAATTATTGATACTGCAAGTAAGCTGTTAGGGTATGTTTTTATTTTAGCGAGTCCCAAAAAATACAAAACGGATGCTTTGTATCCCGAACTTTTTTTGAAAGGCTATGAAAACTCCATTGAAAATTCACCCGTGTATTTTTATGCAGTATACAATCAACTCAGGTTAGTTAGTAGTCACAATGAATATGCTTTTCCACTTCAGCTAGCTTCTAATAATTCCCGTCCTGCAACTTTTAGGTCAGTGAAGCATTCAGGGTATGATGAACTTTGGTACAAATCTGGCGCAGGAAAAGCGGTGGTAATTGTTAAGAAAGATAATTTTTTTATTGAAACCATTACTTTATTCTCCTATTTGTTTTGTACATTTTTATTCATTACCGCCATCTCTTGGATACTAACTGCCCTTATTCAATCTCGATTGCATTTGCGTGAATTGGGAAGGTATTGGCAAATGAGTATACGGAACCAGATTCATAGTACGGTAATTTTCATTAGTCTAAGCGCTTTCATTATAGTAGGGGTTGCCACCATTATATTTTTCATTGACCAGTATAATAATAATAATCGGGAACAATTGGGCACCACCATCCATATCATGCAAAATGAAGTCCGGAACGGTTTATCAGATATGATTATTTTGAATGATATGCCAAAGGTGTATGACGATCAATACCTTAATCGGCTCAAGAAGCTGATCTCGAAAATATCGGAGGCGCATGCGGTGGATATTAATTTTTATGATCTAGCTGGTGTGCTCAGGGCTTCTTCATTACCCCTTCCTTATAGTAAGGGAATTGTAAGTAGTAAGATGGATCCGGTTGCTTATTATCATTTGCACCAGTTGAAAGAAATACAGTTTTTTAAAGAGGAAACGATTGGCAGGTTACAATTTCTAAGTAATTATGTACCCATATTGGACGAAACTGGACGCGTATACGCTTATCTCAATACACCTTATTTCACTTCTCAATCCAAACTGCGCCAAGAGATATCCAATTTTTTGGTGGCAATCATCAACCTCAATGCATTTATATTTTTGATTGCCGGGGTGATTGCCTTTTTTATTACCAATCGAATTACCCGTTCTTTTTCTTTTATCAGCAATAAAATGAAGGCGATTAGTCTGGGGCAAATGAATGAGACCATCATCTGGAATCGAAAGGACGAAATAGGAGACTTGGTGGCTGAATACAACAAGATGGTTGCCAAGTTGGATAATAGTGCAGTGGAGCTAGCTAAAAATGAAAGAGAAACCGCCTGGAGGGAAATGGCAAGACAGGTGGCCCATGAAATTAAAAATCCATTGACCCCCATGAAGCTGAGTTTGCAATATCTTCAAAGGGCAATTGAAATGGGGAAAGGCGATATTCAAGAGCTGACTAAAACGGTGAGTCGAACCTTGGTTGAACAAATTGATCACCTAAGTCAAATTGCAGCAGATTTTTCGCAGTTTGCCAATATTGGTA
>CANIMM010000151.1 GCA_947468255.1 Chitinophagaceae bacterium
TATTAAAATTAAATTTCGATAATCCATTTGGTGTTTACTTGCATGATACTCCTGGAAAAACCTTTTTTTCACTTAACAAACGTTTTTTAAGCCATGGGTGCATGAGAATGGAAAAGCCAATGGAAATAGGTCATTTGGTACTGAAGAATAATCCCCTGGCTATAGATTCACTTGAGCAAAAAGGTTGCCTACGCAATCAGTTTCCAATTAGCGTGCCAGCAGATGAGCAGATTCCGATTATTGTGTGGTATAATCCTGTCGGTATAGATTCCACTGGTCGGTTGGTTTTTTATGAAGATGTTTACGGTAAATTCAATTGGGTTAATAAATAAATACTCTCGTGGCTAATTGTGCAATTAATTTCATTTTGTTTCATTAATGGTGTCGATAACTGGTAAATAGCTTTCAAGCTGATGATAATTTGAATGCTTATTGACGAAGATCATAATCATAATTACTGAATTTGGGTACATTGTAAAGTATTTTCTCCTTCTGTTATTATTAAATCTACATTCAATAATAGCATTTTAAATAATAAATTAAATAAGTATAAATGAGGCAATTATATTGGATTGGGCTGACATTGATGTTCATCTCTGCAGCCTGTAACACATCAAAAATCACCAATACTTGGAAATCAGAAAATTTAACTGATTACAATTTTAAAAAAATTTTAGTACTCGGACTCATTCGTGAATCTGACCGATCCATACAACATAATATGGAAAATCATTTAGTGGAGGATTTGTTGCAAAGAGGATATAAAGCTCAATCAGCCCTTAGTGAATATGGCCCGAAGGCTTTTGATAAAATGGATGAAGAGGCAGCTGTTGCAAAAATTAAAAATACAGGGGTGGACGCGGTAATTACGATTGTATTACTTGATAAGAAAAAAGAAAGAAAGTATATTCCTGGCAATATTTTCTTTTCGCCTTACGGCTACTATTACAATAATTTTTGGGGCTACAGAAGTGCATTGTACAACCGAATTTATGAACCAGGGTATTATGTTACCGACACCAAATACTTCTGGGAAAGTAACTTATACGACATGAGTAACCAAAAACTTGTATACTCAATACAGACAGAATCGTTTGACCCTTCTAGCACAGAAAAAATGGGGCATGAGTATGGACAAATTATAGTAAAAGACTTGATAAGAAATAATATTCTTAGTATTAACAAAGGTGAGCATTCGAATAATTAATTCATTTTATTCCATCTAAATTTTACTCCTTTTGTTAAAGTATTTTTGAAATATTTTAAATAAAAGCATTAGTTCACCAAAAGCTGCAATTTCTTTTGATTAACAATAATAATGCTTCCATCTCTAATGTCAATCAATTTCTCATTTCTAAAGTCGCTCAGTGTGCGTATAAGCGATTCTGTAGCAGTACCTGCGATGGTAGCAAGGCTTTCCCGACTAATGTCGATTGCGAATTCATCTTCAATGTCTAGTTTGTATTTTTTTTGAAGTAAGATTAGTGCCTCTGCTACTTTTTTTCGTAGTGAATTATAAGCTAGCCCCAACAACTGATTTTCTTTGGCAGAAATTTTTTTAGCAAGCAGACTCATAAATTTTTTTGATACCTCTTTATTGTTATTTAATAGTTCTTCAAATTCTTCTTTTGGAATTATAGCCAATTCCGTCTCTTCTAAAGCCTCTGCTGTATCTTTATAGATCGTTTCTTCCATAAGTGCAATATATCCTAAAAAATCACCCGGACTAAAAAGTTCTGTCACCAATTCTTTTCCGTCTTCATTTCTTTTAAAGGTTTTAACCTTCCCTTTTATAATATAATACAGCCTATTTGGATGATTACCTTGTGTATAGACAACCTGTTTTTTCTTATATACATTAATATTACGATTGTCAGTTAGTGACTGTAAAGCATTTTTATCTTCTGAAACCGTCATTAAATGATTAAAAACCTCAGAACCATTTGATAATTCCTTTTTCAGTTGGCCAATTTTATTGAGTCGGCTATCAACTGCATTTAATAATTCTGTTCCGCTAAAGGGTTTGGTGACAAAATCATCTGCTCCCAGTTCCATACCCTTTCGGAAATCACTGCGTTCAGTTTTTGCAGTTAAAAAAATAAAGGGTGTATTTTTTATAGATTCATTTTTATGAACTGCATGCAATACACCATAGCCATCCAGCACAGGCATCATGATATCACAGATAATCAAATCAGGTTTATATTCCATCGCCATTTCCACTCCAATTTTGCCATTTTCGGCTACCAATACCTTATAGTTCGACAATTCAAGAATTTCAGCAGTATTGTGACGAATGTCATAATTATCCTCAATTAATAAGATCTTTTTCATTTTATGTTTTTTTTTCAAATTGTCTATTTGCTTTCCATCAGTATAAAAAATGCATCTTTATATAATGGCTCTTTTATTTACGCGTTTAAATCAAGTTCGATTTAAATTTTATACTATTTATTTTATCAAATTGCTATAATAAAGTTAAAATGAACTATCTGTCATTTTATCAAACACTAATTTAAATTCTGTACCCTTTTCAAGTTCACTTTTGCATTCTATCGTTCCATTCATCAATTCGGTATATTTAGATACGATATGTAAACCCAGACCTGTACCCTGTATATTACCGGCATTGGCTCCGCGGAAAAAGCGCTCCATTAAATGCTTTTGATCCTCTGCAGCAATTCCCATTCCAGAGTCCTTCACAGAAATGTATATCTGCTGTTCGTTAGTACTTGTTTTAATTTCTATCCAACTTTTTTCAAATGAAAATTTACTGGCATTTGATATAAGATTCATTATTATATGTTTTAATAAAGAAGTATCCAAATAAACAAAAGGATTACCTTCATGAAAGCACCTTATTTTTTGATGCTTTTTCAAATTGCTTTTCATTTCTCTTGCAATTGAAATCATCAGGTCTTGTATATTTACATGCGATAGTCTAACCAATATTTTACCTTCTTCTATTTTTCCCAGACTCAGGAATTCATTTAATATATTAGTGAGCATGTTAACAGAAGAAAAAATTCGCTGCAGGTGTTTTTCCCTTTTTGGCTGGTCTTCAGTAGTAATATACTTTTCAATAAGGTAAGCAGAGGATAGAATTGTGCTGATCGGGGTTCTAAACTCGTGAGAAGCCATCGAAACAAATCTAGACTTCAATTCGCCCAGCTCCTTTTCTTTTTTTAAGGATTCATACAAATTTTCTTCCGCTTTTTTTCGTTCTGAAATATCTATGGCAATCCACATATAACCGGTGATTTCCCCCATTGTATCCCTTATCGCTGATATAGAGAGCAATACAGGTAGTGGAGCCCCATTTTTTCTTATAAAAGTGTATTGCTCTTCTTCATGAATATTCCTGCTGGCCTTTTCAACCAAAACTGCAAAATCATCATCAATGTTTATTCCAAATTCACTCAATAAGCTGGTTCGTTTCCTTTCTATTTCTGAAATATTATGGTACAATATTGGTGTAAAATTGTTGACCACTTCTTCTTGAGTATATCCTATATTCAGAGCAGCTTCCGGATTAAATAGTTTTATTGTTCCATTTTTATCTGCTGCAATGATCATAGCACCTGCATTGTCCAATATGGCTTTTTGAAAAGAAAGTGCTGCTTCCAATTGATCCCTAGATATTTCGAGTTGCTGAAGGGTATCCTGCAAATCCCTTGTACGTTGTTCTACCGTGGCTTCAAGTCCTTCGTTGAGCCTTAGAATTTCAGCTTTCGCATTTTTATTGATCGAGCTATCATCGATAAAAGCAATTATATATTGTTCACCTTCGGAGAAATAGTTACTTAAGCTAATCTGAACTGGGAATTCAGTTCCGTCCTTTTTTAAGCCAAATAATTCCATATCTGATCCCATCGGCCTATTTTTTGGATTCTCATTATAATTATTGCGATGTTTGATATGATTTTGATGAAAGCGTTTTGGGATTAAATATTCAATGCTTTGTCCAATCAGTTCAAACTCATAGTAGCCAAATTGGGTTATGGCAAATGGGTTAATGGCTGTAATTTTCCCCTTACTATTGGTGGCAAGCATTCCAATAGTGGCATATTTAAAAAATGCCTCCAACTGGGTTAAGTCGGCCTTCAAATTTTCG
Organism: Chitinophagaceae bacterium; assembly: GCA_947468255.1. Taxonomy (GTDB): domain Bacteria; phylum Bacteroidota; class Bacteroidia; order Chitinophagales; family Chitinophagaceae; genus Ferruginibacter. The sequence goes on from CANIMM010000151.1 coordinate 4,115, forward strand.
GGAGCAAGTAACATAGTCATTTAGGTGTTTTGTTGTAGAATCTAACTTTCAATCGGCTAATTGCCAACAGTAAAGATCATTCGACGCCTTTTTAGTCTGGAAATTTATAGGAAAATGCAAGAAACACCTATCAGTACATGTTACAAAATGGACATTTTTTACAAGCAGAAAATTTGGGAGATTAGTATCAATAACATGATTTCTGCTTATAAGCAAACACAATAAGTAGAAACAATATACATACAAATGAAATCAAATGCAAAGGTTCTCAAAAGAAAAATAAACCTTTAAATAGCATTATTGCTAGCTGAAACGGGATAAAAATTTCATTTCGGTCCAAATTTGGCTAGCGGGGGAGGGGGATAGTTATCCAAGGAGGTTGAGTAAAACTACCAATTTCTAGATAAATGAATTAGCAACGATAGTTTATATTGGTGTAAGGCGTTGTTTATTTAAAAATTCAGCAGGTTTTTCCTGAATTTTATATACTCTTTTTTATAATCCTTTATGAAATCTTCCTCTGATTTAGCATGTGTAAAGATATAAGACAGTTTTGTTTTATCAACAGGTTTTGTCAGCATTTGGTCACGATAATGAGTGGTTGAAAATTTAATTATTTTTGCAATAATTTCAATCGTGCTGATACCTTTGTCTGTTAGGGTATATAAAAAAACTTTTTTATTGGTTGGGTGATTTCTTTTTTCTATCAAATCATCAGCAGCTAAAGTTCTCAAGCGATCTGCTAATACTTTCGAAGCAATTCTTTCTTTCATATTAAGTAATTCTCCGTAAGTGTGTTTGTGGCGAAAAAGCATATGTCTAATAATGAGCAGCGTCCATTTGTCGCCTATTACGTCAATACCTGTTGTGATAGGGCAATGTGATCTTATCTTTGTTTCGTACATTTTTTTTAAGAATTTACTGCAATATTAATGAAATCGTCCGTCATTCTAGTTATAGAATTTTGCAAAAAAACATAGTATTTATTATTTGTAAAATAAAGAAATGTCCCGTTTTATTTTTTTTAAAATGTAATAATAAAGGATTAAACAAAAGCTGAGTAAAATCATATTTTACTTTTACATTAATATAATTTTAACATTCTATTATACAATGATCAAGGCCGCTATTGCTAGCGGCCTTGATTGGATTTTCCAAACTTAACAAATCCATTTCTTCATTCATTCTCCAATAGCTGAAACATCATAATAGTCCCAGTTGTCTAGTATCAGCATAAAGTGGGTAAAACCTAGCTTTATTTATTAGACAATTGTTTTTTAATACAAAATCCTACAATCTCAACAACTATAATCTTCACAGCTAAACTGTCCACTTTCTTTGAAGACACATTTATTTATTTTTATTTAAAAGGGGAATTGTCAGGATCTAAATTAAATTTTGCACCTGCGGTTCAGGTACCTTAGAAATAAAAAAACTTGAAAATTATTAGATTTTATATGTTATAATGAATATAAATGATATGACTCAATTGATGGGTTATTTATTTGTATTTAAAATGTTAAACAGGTCGAATTAAATAAAAATACTATATTGAATAAATTAAAAGAAATTGACTGCGGTTACTAGTTATTTTAATGCTATCCAAACTCAAAATACCAATTCCTTCATTTTACTAGAAACTAGTTGTTTTATTAATCTGTTACTAAATAATTAGTATATTTAAACTTATTAATAATTTTAAAATATTCAATATCATGGAACGCAGAAAATTTATGAAACAAAGTTTATTAGGAGCAGGTGCTTTTATCCCATTCGCCGATAAACTTTCTCCATTAGAAAAAAATATTCTTACAGAAGATGCAAATCCATTCAAATGTGATTATGGATTTCATGATGGCACTTTTAGAAATTTGGCAGGGCCTGATTTTATTGAACAAATCAAATTTGGGCATAGCCAAGGGTTTAGGTCAATTGAAGACAATGGAATGATGGGAAGGTCTGCACAAGACCAACAAAAAATTGGAGACACTTTGTCTAAATTAGGCATGCGCATGGGTGTGTTTGTAATTAGTTATGCTTCCAATGATGCATTAGGATTAACCACTGGAAAAAAAGACTGGATAGATAAGTTTACTGCTAGTTGCAAAGATGCGGTAGAAGTGGCCAAAAGGACCAATGCAAAATTTATGACAATTGTTCCTGGTTCTTTTGATCGATCAAAGTCAATGGGTTATCAAACATCCAATGTGATTGAAGCAATGCGAAGAGGAGTTGAAATTTTTGAGAAACATAATTTAGTAATGGTAATGGAACCATTGAGTGATTCTCCCAATTTGTTTTTAAGATTTTCAGACCAAACTTTCGAAATTTGTAGAGCGGTGAATAGTCCTTCCTGTAAAATTTTGTTTGACATGTATCACATGCAAAAAAACGAAGGTAACGTGATAAATAATATCAATAGTGCTTGGGATGAAATAGGCTATTTTCAAATAGGTAATAATCCGGGAAGAAACGAACCAGGCACAGGAGAAATGGCTTATAAAAATATCTTCAAACACATTTACGATAAGGGGTATAGAGGAATTTATGGAATGGAACACGGAATGGCAGGTAAAGGAAAAGAGGGCGAATTAGCACTTATTAAAGCATATAGAGATGCTGATGGTTTTTAATTCGGATCTGTTAGTTTGGTCATTCTATGAAAACAGGTTCAGTGAGTATCTTTTTGATTGATAACTCCATCTTAACCTTATTCTACCGTTAGCATTTTGTAGGCTAGTACAACAGAATATGAATAAACATCCTCAATATTAGCTTCATTTTAGCAATTAAAATAGTCCAACCATCTGTATTACAGAGAGTTGGACTATTTAATTAATCTACCTAAAACCTAGCTGCTATTTTAAACAACTCAGTAGGCCAGCAATGTATTGTGATCCTATATAGCATTTTGTACTGTTTGTTACACAGTAGGTTGTAATTAATAGAGCCCCTAATATATACCAAACTTATAATTATAAATTACTGAGCAACCCTTACAACATCTTTAGTGTCAAAAATAGGCCATTCGAAAGTAATTTTACCGTCTTTATTAATTCCGTACGAATTAAATAGAACCGTTTTTCCTACTGCACCATTTTTTAATTTCCAAGACATTTTAGCCCAAAGATGACCATACTTATTACCATCTGGCATAGTTACTACTTCATAGATAGTTTCTCCCAAAGTAATA
>CANIMM010000152.1 GCA_947468255.1 Chitinophagaceae bacterium
AAATACTTAGTTCCATTGACTCGCCAGATTTTGGTACAAGATGGGGATTTTGTAAAAGCGGGTGCTGCCTTAAGTGACGGACAAACTGCTCCAGCAGATATCTTATCTATCAAAGGACCATTTGCAGTTCAAGAGTACGTTGTGAATGAAATACAGGAAGTTTATCGCTTACAGGGTGTTCGTATCAACGATAAGCATGTGGAGGTAATCGTTCGCCAGATGATGCGTAAAGTTAGCATTGAAGATGCAGGAGATACCATATTCTTAGAAGGAGATACAGAAGATAAATTGGACTTTAATACAGAAAATGATAACATCTTTGATAAAAAGGTAGTTACCAATGCTGGTGAAAGTTCTAAATTGAAAACTGGTCAGATTACCTCTTTAAGGGAAGTAAGAGAGGAGAATTCTATCTTACGTAGAGCAGATAAAAAATTAGTTGAATTCCGTGATGCACAGCCGGCAACCTCTTCACCATTGTTGCAGGGTATTACCAAGGCATCATTGGGTACGCAAAGTTGGATATCAGCGGCTTCCTTCCAGGAGACCACCAAGGTATTGAGCAGTGCAGCCATCAACGGCAAGCTGGATCTAATGCTAGGTCTTAAGGAAAACGTGATCACCGGTCATCCTATTCCTGCAGGAACGGGCTTGCGCGAGTTTGAAAACATGATCGTTGGTAGTAAGGAAGAATACGAATTGCTGATGACTACTAAGGAAGCAATGAGTTTTGACGAAGAAGAGTAATAACTTAAAATTTAACTGAATACTTTCGAAGGAGCAAGATGAAAATCTTGCTCCTTTTTTATTTTATCTACGTCTTCTTTCTAATAATTATCCATCCATTCGATCACTTAAAATAATCGGAACAAATTGGTTTCTTTTTTGTTTAGGTTATGGATTTGCTACTATCTCTTACCCTTCAAGATAAAATATTATATGGGGGTAATAATTTGGCTACAGTTTTGTATCAACTTAAAGATTAACTTAGCTTATTGCTTGGGGAATCAGAAAAATTAAAAATTCCAATATGCCATTTTTAGACCATGTATTACAGCCGCCATCTTATGGATGGAATGATAATAAAGGAGAATTGATTAAGCCTACCGTTTTGCAGATCTTAAAGGAGTTTTTTACCAGACTTAATGTAATAGGTAACCGTAAAAATTGGCTGCCATTTTTTAGCTGGCTAAAAGTATTTTGCTTGCTACCTTTCTTTTTTATTTTCCTTTTCAATTTTCTTCATATTTGGACAGTATTGGCTGCATTTGTGTACAGTATGATTATTATGGGTACGCATGGTACTATCTGGCATCATCGCTATTGTACGCATGGCGCCTATACTTTCCGAAATGCCTTCTGGCGGTTCTTTACACAAAACCTTACCATTAATGTAATTCCAGAAGAGATTTATGTTATATCCCATCATGTACATCATGCAAAGTCCGACCAGCCAGGTGATCCCTATAATGCCTATGCGGGTTTTTTATATTGTTTTTTAGCCGATGTCAATCACCAACCAATTGCCAAAGACTTAAGTAAAGCGGATTACAACCGAGTTGGTTTGCTGATGAAACATACAGGGATTAAAGGCAACACCTATGCTCAATACCAGCGCTGGGGTTCCTATGTGACTCCTATTGGTGCTGTTACATCATGGATACTTAACTGGTCATTTTGGTACATCACTTTTTATATGTTGGGTGGTCATGCATTGGCTTGCAGTATGTTTGGTGCAGCAGGTTTTTGGGCTATCGGAGTGCGAACGTTTAATTATGAGGGACATGGTAAGGGTGAAGAAAAACAACGAGAAGGGGTAGACTATAATCATAAGGACAATTCGGTGAATCAATTATGGCCAGGTATTGTTGCAGGGGAGTGGCACAACAACCATCATTTGTTTCCTAAAAGTGCTAGAAGTGGCTTTAAGCCCCATCAAATTGACTTTGCTTGGTATTATATCAAATTCATGAGTTTGGTAGGTGCAGTAAGTCATTACAAAGATTTTAAAAAGCAATTTATGTCACAGTATCACCAACCTTATCAGTTGAGTAAAACGGAGCAAAATCAACTAGCTTCTAGTACTGTGCTTTCCCAATCTGCAGCAAGCAATTGAGTTATTGGAGGATAGTAAAATGACCTGTTTCAAAATAACTGGGTACTTTTTCGAAAACTTTGCTTAAGGCGATATTTTATTATATCTCTTTGATTAATCGTTGTTATTCTAATTTTTTAAGGTATTCTTTGGGAGTGCAGCCCATGTGTTTTTTAAATACTGCAAAAAAGGTGGACCTACTTCCAAAACCTGCTTCATTTCCGATTGCTTCTATGGTCATCGTTTCAGAAGTTTTATTTTTCAGTTGATCCGTTACATGCTGAATCCGAAGTCGATTGATATAATCCTGGTATCTTTCATTTTTATGGAAGTTGATTAAAAAAGAAAGATCCCTGCTAGGTATTTTTAATTCGTTTGCCAGTTCCTCGATGGCAATTCCCTTGGTTAAATACCATTTATTAAGAAGTATCAATGATTCAATTGCATTCCAGTCGGATTCCAATTGCCTTTTATCAACTGTACTTTTAACAGGTTTATCAACTATCATTTTGAATAGTTGATCATTATTGGTAGAAGGGGTTATAATGTTAGGGAGTCCATATAAAACCAGCGGATGAAGGAAAATATGAATGCACAAAGCAAAAGTGGAAAATGAAAGAATGAAGGAGGATATCACAACAGACTGCCCATTGATTGCATATTCAGGGTTGGTGGCTACAAAAAACACCAGCGCTACAAATCCACAAAACGATATCGTCATCCAGCTACTGACGGTAAGCAACCACCCTTTAACTTCTTTTATATGACTGTAATATGCGGAGGGCTTAAATAATAGTTCACGAGCTATTTTATTGAAGAGCAAAAGATGCCAAATGGCCAATAGATAAATAAAACTCTGAAGCACGCGCGCTAAATACTGTATCCAGAAAGGCAGAATGCCATTGTGGTTTAGATAATTATTAGTCAAATTATCGATGGCTTCTGCAACTAGTTGCCTTTTTTCAGCCAGCGGAATACTATAGAAAGGAATAAGGTCAATCACTGACAACAAAAATGGTAAAAAATGCCACCAATCTTTTTTTCGCAAAGTAGGAAGATTGAAAATTACAACCCGAAGATATAAATAGATGGAAGGTAAAATCAAAAAATTGACAGGTGCGGCTGATTTATATAAAAAAGGGACAGCCTTCATCCAGCCGGTTAAAAGAAGTAAATAGGAGGAGACACAATAGCCAGTAAAAAAAAAGAAGGCAGCCAACAATTTATTGGCCAATCGAAAATAATCTCCTGCATTTTTCCATAAGAGAAATGATGCCAAAAAAGAGCAGATGGCACACCCGATATACAATGAATTTGACAACTCGAAACTCTCAAACATTTTCTTTTGCCATTATATTCTGAAAATAAAAATTATTCAATGAATGCTCCTAATTTCAATGTCTATAAAAAGTGCAGGAAATCTCCAGTTTTTAAATGATTGAATTTTTATTGGTGATAGTATGAAAAAATAAAACCTTGTTAAACAGTCGCGTCAGCCATATTCGGAATGTCGGCAGCTTTGTATTCACCGGCATCCAGTTTCTTTTTGGTAGCTTCAAAAGCTTTTAAAGTAATATCGATATCCTCGTCGCTATGGACTGCAGTAGGAATTAGTCTATAAATAATATCTCCCTTTGGAATTACCGGGTATACTACGATAGAACAAAATACATGATAGTTTTCGCGTAAGTCCATCACCATCTGTGTAGCTTCCGGTACATCACCCTTCATATAAATTGGGGTTACAGGTGTGTTGGTATTTCCAATATCGAATCCTTTTTCTCTTAAACCATTTTGAAGGCGATTTACATTGTGCCATAATTTCTCTCTTAGCTGCGGCATGGTAGTTACCATTTCCATTCGCGTAAGCATTCCTTCTACAATCATCAGTGGAAGGCTTTTGGCAAATATCTGTGAGCGGGTATTGTAACGCAAAAATTTGAGTACTGCTTTTGGTCCGCTTATAAATGCACCAATGCTTCCCATACTTTTTACAAAGGTGCTAAAGTATAGATCCACTCCAGCCTGGCAACCTTGGGCCTCATCTGCCCCTGCACCAGTTGGTCCCATGTAGCCAAAGCCATGTGCATCATCAATTAACAATCGGAACTGATATTTTTGTTTTGTGGCTACAATTTCTTTAAGTATTCCTTGCTCACCATCCATTCCGAATACACCCTCTGTAATGACCAGAATACCACCGCCCGATTTTTCAACCATTTTTTCGGCTCGCTGCATTTGTTTTTCAAAGTCTTCTATATTATTGTGCTTGAATGCGTAGGTATGCCCCATATGCAAGCGGATTCCATCAATGATGCAGGCGTGGGCTTCTGCATCATATACAATAACATCCCTGCGATTCACCAGTGCATCGATACAGCTCATGATACCTTGGTACCCAAAGTTTAATAACATGGTGTCCTCTCGATTAACAAATTGGCTGATCACTTTTTCAAGCTCCTCATGTTTGGCAGTATTACCACTCATCATCCTGGCACCCATTGGATTTCCCATTCCGTATTTTGCAGCCGCTATCGCATCTACTTCTCTTACACGTGGGTCGTTCACTAGTCCTAAATAATTATTCAGACTCCATACAATCATTTCCTTTCCACGAAAATGCATTCTTGGACCGAGCTCACCTTCCAATTTTGGAAAGGCAAAATAACCATGTGCCCTATCCATGTGTTGCCCTAGGGGGCCACCATCTTTTACTAATTTTTCAAAAACATCTGCCATAATTAAATAGGTTATTGGGTAAAGGTATTTATAATGCCATTAAACAGGTCAGTTGCCAGATCAAGTTGCTAAAATGCCGGCCCAATTTCATGCAGCAAATTTAAGGTATTGGCGGCAAAATGCGAAATGGTGAATTGACAATTCACCATTGACAATTCACCATTCACCATTCAGCTGATTATTGTATTCATTTATTTTAGAAGCAGTAACTTTCCATTGGTTATTTAAACCAATTCATGAAGTTTAGAAATATAGGTATGAAATATTTGAAAATTTTGTATGTACAGGTTGTAATAGGAATCGCACTGGGGATATTAGTGGGATGGCTATACCCTTCTTTTGCACCAGTGGGAAAAATAATTAGTGAGAAATTCATTGATCTGATAAAAATGATCATTGCTCCGATTATTTTTTTTACCATCGTTTTGGGAATTGCCGGTGCAGGGGATATGAAAAAAGTGGGTAGAGTTGGGGGGAAAGGTCTGTTGTATTTTGAAATTGTAACTACCCTTGCGCTGATCATCGGTTTGATAGTAGCTCATTTTGTGCAGCCTGGTGCAGGCGTTGCTGTAAGTAATTTGAAGTCCGAAAAACTAATTAAAATTACCAGTCAAGCCAACGAATTAAATTGGGTAGATTTTTTTACCCATATCATTCCAGATAATATATTCAAGTCTTTCGTTCAGGGGGATATTTTACAAATATTATTTTTCAGTATTTTATTTGGGGCCGCATTGAGTAAACTGGGAAATTATGGTACCAGCTTGGTTGCTAGTTTTGAAAAAATAAATAAGGTAATTTTCAATATCATGAAACTGATTATGCGCCTAGCACCAATTGGCGCTTTTGGAGGCATGGCATTTACCATCGGACAATTTGGTTTTGGCACTTTGTTGCTGCTTGGAAAGTTGATGCTTAGTTTTTACATTACCGTTTTTCTTTTTATTTTCATTGTACTTAATTTAATCTGCAAGTACAATGGATTTAGTTTGTGGAAATTATTAATCTACATTAAAGAAGAATTACTGTTAACATTAGGAGCCAGTAGTAGTGAACCTGCTTTACCCAATATCATGCAGAAACTAGAAGCGGCCGGGTGTGATAAAACAGTGGTGGGGCTATTGATTCCAGCTGGTTATAGTTTCAATCTGGATGGAACTACCATCTACCTGAGTATGTCTATTATATTTCTGGCGCAGGTTTTCAGTATTGACCTTTCACTGATGCAACAGTTAACTATTATCGGAATATTAATGATAACCAGTAAGGGGGCTGCAGGTGTTACCGGAAGTGGTTTTATTGTATTGGCTTCTACACTAGCAGCCATCAAAGTAATTCCGGTAGAGGGGCTGGCGCTATTGCTGGGGGTAGATCGGTTTATGAGTGAAGCAAGAGCTATCACCAATATTATTGGCAATACGGTGGCTACCGTGGTTATAGCCAAAAGTGAGCACGCGATTAACGAACCGTTATATCAGGCAGTGGTAGAAAATAAGTCAATCACAATAACTGCTGGAATATAATACTAAAAAATGTTTTAAATGCTATTGTTATACCCAATTGAAGAGGGGTAGTTTATTATTTTTATTTAATTTGGGCTATAAAAATTTAAAATGTCTGCTAGGGAAAACGCCATTCAATTATTCAATACTGCAGTTGCTGCTGTTCAACCTCAAAAATTAATTCCTGAATACCTGTTCATTGAGCAGCATCAGCTACATATTTTTGATCAGCAGTTTAGTATTGTCGAAATACAAAAAATTTATTTAGTTGGCTCAGGAAAAGCCAGTGCTGCTATGGCTAAAGTGGTGCAGGATATACTGGGAGATCTGTTAACAGCAGGACTAGTGGTAACAAAATATGGCCATTCGGTTGCGCTAGAAAATATCATTTGTCTTGAAGCGGCTCATCCCGTTCCCGATCAGCAGGGAGTAGCAGCTACGAATGCCACGCTTCAATTGCTGAAGCAAGTCGAAAAAAATGACCTCGTTATCTGCCTCATCAGCGGAGGTGCTTCTTCTCTTTGGATCGATGTCCCGCAGGGTTTGTCGCTGGCCGATATTCAACTCACCTTTCAGTTACTCCTTAACTGCGGAGCCTCCATTGATGAAGTGAATACCATTCGTAAGCACTTGTCTGTTGTAAAAGGTGGTCAATTATTGCAATATGCACCGGATGTAAAATGGTTCTCTTTTATAATTTCGGATGTACCCGGAGATGATCTAACGGTAATAGCGAGTGGCCCAACGGTACCCGACAACACCAGTTTTGACGATACCCTTCAAATAATATCTCGGTATAATTTAATTGATCAACTACCCATTTCCGTATACCAGCGAATAATGGATGGGTGTAAAGGAATACTTCCAGATACATTTAAAGAACAGCATACTGTTTTTGAAAGGGTAACCAACAAAATTATTGGCAATAATAGTATTGCGTTAAAAGCAGCTGAATTGAAGGC
>CANIMM010000153.1 GCA_947468255.1 Chitinophagaceae bacterium
TAAAAATTTCCATTTTGTTCAGGAGTATCTAGATAACCAGTTTTGGAATTATTGCTACCTCAATGCAGGACTAGTAATGAATTTGAATGGCAAACGCTATATCAGTAAAAATGGATTACTGGATCTTTTGCAGCGTAAAACCAATGAAGATGAAATTCGTTATCCAATTATCCATTTAAAGGGGGAAGATATTGAGTTGGCGATTACCCACGAAAGTGCCTATGGTGAGGAGTACTATAGTTTTGTGAATGGGCAGTTTACTACACAGGGGGGAACCCATTTAGCGGCCTTCAGGGAAGGGTATGTAAAAACAATCAGAGACTTTTTCAAAAAGGATTATGATGCGGCTGATATCCGCGGAAGTATATGTGCTGCCCTCAGTATTCGGGTACAGGAACCTGTTTTCGAAAGTCAGACCAAAACAAAACTGGGTTCACAAACCGTTTTTGAGGGTGGACCAAGCATGAAAAATTTCATTGGAGATTTTTTAGGAAAAGAACTCAATAATTACCTGCATAAAAATCCTGTTACGGCCGATGCTTTAAAAAAACGGATTGAACAAAATGAAAGGGAACGAAAGGAATTATCGGGTATTCGGAAATTAGCCAATGAAAGGGCGAAAAAAGCAAATTTGCATAATAAAAAATTAAGAGATTGTAAGTTTCATTACAATGATGAGGCTGCTGGAAAAGACAAGGAGAATATTTTAGAAAAACAAAAAGAAAGTACCATTTTTATTACGGAAGGCGATAGTGCAAGTGGCAGTATTACCAAAGCAAGGAATGTTAATACACAAGCAGTTTTCAGTTTGCGCGGTAAACCGCTTAACTGCTTTGGTCTTACTAAAAAAGTGGTGTACGAAAATGAAGAGTTCAACTTATTACAGCATGCATTGAATATTGAAGATGGTTATGATACCCTTCGGTATAATAACATCGTTTTTGCTACCGATGCCGATGTGGATGGGCTGCATATCCGCTTATTGTTAATGACCTTTTTTCTTCAGTTCTTTCCGGATCTCGTTAAAAATGGCCATGTTTATATTTTAGAAACCCCTTTGTTTAGGGTTCGAAATAAACAAGAAACCATTTACTGTTATGATCAAACTGAAAAAGATGCTGCAATAAAAAAGTTAGGTTCCAAACCGGAAATTACCCGATTTAAAGGGCTGGGAGAAATTAGCCCGGGAGAATTTGCTAGATTTATTGGTGATGATATGAAATTACAACCTGTTATGATGTTGCCCGATACACATATTCAGCAATTGTTAGAATATTATATGGGTAAGAATACGCCGAGTAGGCAAGATTTTATAATTGATAACCTAAAGGTGGAGTTGGATTTAGTAGAAGATGTTACTTCTGCTTAATGGTGCTTTTTTAGCAAATTGTAATTTTCGATCAAGGGTTTAAATTATAAAAATATTGGATTAAAGAACACAAGGGAATTATTAGCGCATTTATTTTATGTACGATTTTCATACCGATAATAAAAAATATTTCGAAATTCAACTATCCAATGTTCGCCAATGGATAGTGCCTTTCGTACAGCAGGTTAAAGTAATTGAGCCAGGGATGCAATTGTTGGAAATAGGTTGTGGGCAAGGTTCCTTACTAAGGGCTTTCTGTGAAGTAGGCTGCACTTGTACAGGTGTGGAAATGTATCCCTTGTGGTTGGAAAAAGCTACAGAATGGCTTCAACCAGAAATTACTGCTGGAAAAGTAAGGTTGATCAATAGTAATATTTACGATGTGGATGCAGAAAAAGATCTGCAAACTAAATTTGATATTATCGTATTAAAAGATGTTATAGAACATATTCATGACCAGGAGAAACTAATTGCTTGGATGAAAAATTTCTTACGGCCAGAAGGTATTATTTTGTTTGCGTTTCCTCCCTGGCAAATGCCCTTTGGTGGACATCAGCAAATGTTACAAGGTTGGCTGGGTAAAGCGCCTTATTGGCATTTACTTCCAATGCCTTTGTTTAAAAAATTGTTAAAGATCAATAAGCAGTATTCTGAAGATCTGGTAGAGATTAAAGAGACTGGAATATCCATCGAACGTTTTGAAAAGATACTCACTAAAACAGGCTACCAGATTTTGTTGCAAAAGCACTGGCTGGTAAATCCGGTGTATGAATATAAGTTTGGTTGGAAACCAAGAAAACAATTCAGTTGGATACAATCCATTCCATTTATTAGAAATTTTTTCACCACTGCAGTGTACTATATTACAACGCCAAAAAAATAAATAACCCAATATAAATGATACACTTAGTTTTTAATGATCCTGATACCCATGTTTTGCAACAGGCAATCGAATTAGATGAAAGTCTTACTGGTGAGATTGTATGCATCAAAGATGATTTTGCCGTAGGCCCATTACAAAATATTTATATTGGCGATGGTATTGAAGCACGTAAAAAATGGTGGAACGATATCTTAATGGGGGGCGACTTTGAATTAAAATTAAATGATTCGGAATCCGACGATTATCAAACGGTCGCCCAACTGGTGGGTACGATGCGAAGAGATACTGAGCAGACTATTTGGATATGGGCTGCACAAAATAAACATGATGTGAGTGGCTATTACTGGCTAAGCAAATACATGAAAGAATTTCAGGGTAGGGTGTTTATTCTTTATTTGAATAATCTGCCATTTTTTAATGAAAAGGGACAGATATTTTATCCCAACTGGTTGCATGAAATTCCTGCAAGAGAATTTTTAAAAGCAAAAAAATTAGCCCGTGAAATTACCCCCAGTGAGTTTGAAGTAGATCCGGATGAATGGACTAAGCTTTGTGAAAATGACAAAGGGGTTCGTTTATTGGAAGGCGGAAAAAAACTAGTTCAGGAAGACTACGATTTTTATGATGCTGAACTTAAAAAGTTTATAACTACTGATTGGCAAAAAGCTGCAAAAATTATTCATCAGTTTATTAGCAAAGCCAAGCATATAACAAGTGAAGCTTACTTACTATGGCGTCTCAAAGTAATGATTGCGCAGGAAATGTTTGATGTGCAGGGGAAAATTGCTAATATGAAAGATTTTGAAGTAAAAACAAAATCATAGCTGTTATGGAAATTAAGGCGATTCATCATGTAGCAATTATTACGGATAACTATGAGCGCAGTAAATATTTTTATACTGAAATTCTAGGTTTTTCAATTTTAAAAGAGACTTTTCGAGCGGATAGAAATTCGTTTAAGCTAGATCTTGCTATTAATGGATTGTATCAGATTGAACTTTTTTCATTTGCTGATAGTAAGCAAAGAGCATCCTTTCCAGAGCAAAGGGGCTTGCGACACTTGGCATTTGGTGTAGCGGACATTGAAAAAGCAAGAGCTGAATTAATTTCAAAATCCATCGATGTACAAGCCATTCGAACGGATGAAGGAACCAATAAGAAATTTTGCTTTTTTAATGACCCCAATGACCAACCCTTAGAATTGTATGAATTATAAAATGTGTAATTATTTTTAATAATTGAATAGCAGTCACCCTGATTAAGAATAGCTTTAATTAAATTATGGCAACAAGTAAAAATAAAGAAGATTATATCCACACCGACAGTGGGATTGGTGGCCAGTACAAAACCTGGTTTTTGGATTATGCCAGTTATGTGATATTGGAAAGGGCGGTTCCGGCTCTTGAGGATGGCTTAAAGCCTGTTCAACGCCGCATCTTGCATGCTATGAAAGAAATGGATGATGGTCGCTTTAATAAGGTGGCCAATATCATTGGTCAATCGATGCAATATCATCCGCATGGTGATGCAAGTATTGGCGATGCATTGGTAAATCTTGGCCAAAAAGACTTGCTGGTAGAAACCCAAGGTAATTGGGGAGATGTACGCACAGGTGATGATGCAGCTGCCCCCCGATATATTGAGGCAAGATTGAGCAAGTTTGCTTTGGAAGTAGCTTTCAATGCGAAAACAACTGATTGGACAATCAGTTATGATGGTCGAAAAAATGAACCGGTTACGCTTCCAATGAAATTCCCACTGTTGCTGGCACAGGGTGCTGAAGGAATTGCAGTGGGATTGGCAACGAAAATATTGCCACACAATTTTTGTGAATTAATCGATGCTTCCATTAAAATTTTAAAAGGTAAAAAATTTGAATTACTTCCAGATTTTTTAACTGGGGGTAGCATGGATGCGACTAATTATAATGATGGAAAAAGAGGTGGTAAAATCCGGGTGAGGGCTAATATTGAAGAAGTAGATAAAAAAACACTGGTTATAAAAAGTGTTCCCTTTGGTATTACCACCACCCAATTGATGGAAAGTATCGTAAAGGCAAATGACCAGGGTAAAATAAAAATAAAAAAAGTACTCGATCATACAGCTGCAGCTGTTGAAATTATAATCGAATTGGCTATTGGTATTTCCCCGGATATTACCATTGATGCATTGTATGCATTTACTGATTGTGAAGTCAGTATTTCTCCCAATGCCTGTGTTATTGTGAACAACAAACCCCAGTTCTTGGGAGTTCAAGAGTTATTAAGAACGGCCACAGAAAATACCAAAGCTTTATTAAAACGCGAACTTGAGATCAAACTGGGAGAACTTCAGGAAAAATGGCACTATACTTCACTTGAAAAAATATTTTTCGAAGAACAGATTTATAAAGAATTAGAGAAAAAGCATGAAAGCTGGGAAAAAGTACTCCTAGCCATTGACAAGGCTTTTACTCCTTTTAAAAAGCAATTACGCAGGGATATTACCCGAGAAGATATTGTTAAGCTAACGGAGAAGCCCGTTCGCCGAATATATCGACTGGATATTGATGAGCTCAATGAACAAATAAAAGGGTTGGAAGCCGATATCAAACAGGTAAAACACGATCTAGAGCATTTGACAGATTTTGCTATAGCGTATTATGAAAATCTGTTGAAAAAATTTGGTAAAGGTCGAGAGCGTAAAACAGAGATTAAATTGTTTGATACTATCCAGGCTAAGTCGGTTGCTATTGCCAATATTAAAGTATATGCCAATTTTTCAGATGGCTTCATAGGTACAGGTTTAAAAAAAGACGAACTCATTGCTGAAGTATCAGACCTTGATGATATTATCGCCTTTACGAAGGAAGGTATAATGAAAGTAATCAGGGTATCTGAAAAGGCTTTTATTGGAAAAGATATATTGCATGTGGCTGTATTTCAAAAGAATGATGAACGTACCACTTATAATATGATCTATGTAGATGGAAAAACTGGAGTTAGTTTTGCAAAACGTTTCAACGTAACCGGTATTACCAGGGATAAGGAATACGATCTGACCAAGGGGGCAGAAAAAAGTAAGGTTCATTATTTTTCTGCCAATGCCAATGGAGAAGCGGAGGTGGTAAAGATTTTACTTAGTCCGAACTGCAATGCAAAGAAAAAAGAATTGGAGTTTTATTTTGAAGAGATGGAAATAAAAGGGCGAGGTAGTATTGGTAACCAGGTGTCTAAATATCCAATCAAATCGGTTAAATTCAAGGATGCTGGAAAGTCAACATTGGACGCAAAAAAATTATGGTTTGATAATAAATTTGGCCGATTAAATACAGAAGAGAAAGGAGTATACTTGGGTAAATTTGATGCGGAAGACAGGTTGTTGGTAATTTTTAATGATGGCAACTACGAGATCACCGACCAGGAACTTACCCAGCGATTTGATGTAGAAAAAGTAATCTTGATTGAAAAATTTAGACCTGAAAAAGTGATAACAGCAGTTTACCTTGACAATGAAAAACTGCAATACAATATTAAACGATTCAAAATTGAAACGACGACTTTACACACTAAATTCTTTTTTATTAAAGAAGGAAAAGACAACCGATTAGAAATGGCAACTACCGATCTTGAACCACTACTGATTGTAAATACAGGCCGAGGTCAACTAGTGCGATCTGCCAAATTTCAGGTAAAAAACATGGTAGAAATTATGGGCTGGAAGGCGGTAGGGGCAAAGCTTACCGATTTTTCCAAGAGTGTAGAAATGGAATGGGAAAAGAAAGAGGAAAATGACAGTCCACAGACCGTTTTGTTTTAACGCAACTGTAAAAATCGGAGGAATTGAAATTTACTCATTAATAATGTGCTCCATTATTTTGTTGGCATGATCTCGAGAATTTTCAATGAAAAGACTGTGTGTATTCATGCCACCACAAATGACCCCAGCCAAGAAAATACCTTTTACATTGGTTTCATGGGTACTTTCATTGTAAACAGGTTTTTTTATTTCGTCTGAAGATAATTCAATGCCAATTTTTTCTAGAAATGTTAGATCTGGCTGGTATCCTGTCATAGCAATAACCCAATCATTTTCAATTGTAATTAACCCATTAGGGGTAAGTATATCCACCTCTTTTTCACGAATTGCTGTAATGCTAGAATTAAAATAGGCTTTGATACCACCTTCTTCAATTCGGTTTATGATATCTGGCCTTACCCAATACTTCACCCTTTCTCCAACTTGCTCATCCCTAATTACCATGGTAACCAAAGCTCCCTTTCTATAAGTTTCTAATGCGGCATCTACAGCGGAATTATTAGCACCTACAACCAGTACTTTTTGAAAAGCATAGCCATGAGGATCATTATAATAGTGAGTTACATTTGGTAAATTTTCTCCTGGAACATTCAACATAAAAGGCAAACCATAAAACCCTGTTGCGATTATGATGTTATTTGCAATGTAATGGTCTTTTGAAGTGATGATTTCGAATTTTCCATCTTGCTTTTTGATATCAATTACTTCTTCATACAATTTAATGGAGAGTGCAGCAGAAACGGTTACCCTTCTATAATATTCCAAGGCTTCATTACGGGTAGGTTTATTATTATTGCTAACGAAGGGTACACCTCCAATTTCAAGTTTTTCAGAGGTTGAAAAAAAGGTCATATTAACAGGGTAGTGGTAGAGCGAATCTACCAATGATCCCTTTTCAATAATGGTATATCGTAGACCCTTTTGTTGGGCTGCCAATGCACAAGAAAGTCCAATGGGGCCTCCACCAATAATAAGTACATCGAGCATATTTTCCATGGTATTCTCTAATTCAATTTAGCATCTAATGTAGGATTCGAAAAGTCAACTTCGCTAAAATCTGTTACAACGTTATACAAAGTGTCACGTTCTATTGGTTTTCGTTTTACCTGTTTAATCAGCGTGACCAGTTCCTCTGTACTCATTGCTGGATTTTGCTCTTCACTTCCAGCCATGCTGTAGATTTTAGTAGAATCATCGATCGTACCATCAATATCATTCACTCCAAA
>CANIMM010000154.1 GCA_947468255.1 Chitinophagaceae bacterium
AATATTTGCCGTAGCGGTAAATAGTTTACTGTCGGTAAATAAAATAAAAACAGCTACCGCAATACAAACCATAAAATATAATAACTGCTTACTGTAATTTTTTTTGAACCCCAAAAAACTTTCAATCACACCGTCGGTAGTTCTGTATTCTACTGAAAAAATACATAGCAGCCCGATCATTACAAGCAGGGCATACAAGCCTATGAGGACCCAATCAACTCCTTTTCCTATGGCTGGATTTTTTTCATTCATTATTTAAAATAAAAATTTGGTCATTACTGCTTCTTAGTGCCTTTCACTGTTCCCTTTCTTTTTTCATCTGGCAATATCCCTTCAACAGATTTTTTCAACGAAAATGGTTGGCTGTCCTTTTTGGGCTGTTTTTTACTCACCGGCGCTGTATCCTTTTTTAACTTGTCAAGCACCTCTATTTCATCCTCCTCATCCAATCCCATCGTGTCCGTAATTTTCTTAACATACCCTTTGGCAATCAAGTTGGCCAAATCCCTGATTTGTCGGATTGAATCTTGCTTTCTGATTTCGCTAAATATCCTAGGGGGAATCAGGTTTAAGCTAGCTAATTTATCTATTTGATCCAGTCTTGCTTTATCAGTAATCGAGTCTTTCAGGTACTTCTCAATCATCAAACCAACGATAGGCGCAGCATAGGTTCCGCCGAAGCTTCCACTGTTTTCTACCACACACATGATGGCAATTTTTGGATTATTACGGGGAGCAAAGCCACAGAAAAAAGCATGATTGGGTTGTTTTGCCATTCCAATATAATTTTCGACCGTCCCCGTTTTTCCACAGATATTGATACCAGCTACCTTTGCACCTATGCCGGTACCCCGGTCTACCACTCCCTGCATTCCATCATGCACTGCCTCGAAAACACTATCAGGAATATTGGTAGTATTGTGCTGTTCATTATACTTTGACAACAGTTCAAATTGATCGCCCCCTTCTATAGAATCGACCAAATGAGGTGTTTTATACCAACCCTTGTTAGCAATAAAGGCCATTTCATTCGCAACCTGAATGGGGGTTACATTTACCTCGCCCTGACCAATACTCACCGAACGAAAAGTACAGTAATTCCAATGGCCGGCTCCATAAATTTTATTATAATGAACGGGTGACGGTATATTGCCCGCCACTTCACCCGGCACATCAACACCCAATTTATGACCTAACCCGAAAGCGTACATATATTGATCCCAGGCAGCTAAACTGCTATCTACATTTGGGTATTTTGGATTATTAATTACGCGCTGCATCACATTGGCAAAATAAGTATTATCGGAAATGGTGATGGCGCTTCGTAAATCAAAGACCCCTTTATCCAAACATTTCATTGGCTTTTGACTGCCGCATCCGTAGAATGCTCCCGTACAAGCAAATCTGGTGGTTGTTTCAATAACACCTTCATGCAGTCCGATGAGGGCTTGCAAGGTTTTAAAAGTAGATCCCGGTGAATAGATTGCGCTTACTGTTCTGTTGTAAAGTGGAAGCGCAGGATTTAATAACAATGCTGCAATATGTTTTTTTCGGGTAGCGCCTGTCAACAACTTAGGCTTAAAAGTAGGGCTACTTATCATAGCTAAAATCCCCCCTGTTGTTGGATCCACCGCCACAATCGCCCCGAGCTTGTTTTCCATTAATTTTTCCCCCAATGCTTGTAACTCTATATCAAGGGCAAGATGCATATTATTGCCAGCGATTGCCGCCGTGTCAGATTTGCCATTATCCAACCTTTCTGTCAACCTGTTTTTATTATCGCGCTTCCAAAATTCAATCCCCCTTTTACCCATCAATACCTTTTCATAGGTTCGCTCTAAACCTGTTTTTCCTGCATAATCACCAATCTGGTAACCCTCATTTTTATGCCGCTTTAAAAAACTGCTATCCACTTCCGACAAGTAACCGAGTATATTGCCTCCGGCATCCACAGGGTAACTCCTTACCGGACGTTCCTGCAGATAAAAACCAGGTACAAATTTATACATGGCCTCATTTAGCATGGCCATTTTTTCATCCGTTAGCAATGCATCAAAAATAGAAGGTCTGCTTCGGCCATTTTTAATGATTACCTCTACTACTTTTTTTGAAAATTGATCCCTGTCTATCTCAAGAATTTTGCACAAAGCAGCAGTATCGATTCCTTTTAATTTATTAGGCAAAATCATTAAATCATAAATAGTCATGTTTTGCAAAATAGCCTTACGATGTCGGTCATAAACAATTCCCCGATCCGGATAAATTACTTTTCGGAATTTCCCCTGGTCATCTGCCATTATGCTATATTTGGTAGAGAAAATTTGCAGATTGGCCAATTGTAAAATGATGATTACAAACATGCCTGCAAATACAAGCTTGATTACATTTTTACTAGAATGATTAGCAACTGCCAAGGGGATTTGATTATTGATTGATGGTTGATAATTTGTTTTAAATACGGGTCTGCAACATCGAATTTGTGCAAATAAAATTATACGGTATTGGTTCTAAACTGTTGCTTCCTCGAGAATAACAATTCCACTATAATGATCAGCAATAAACTGATGGCAGTTGAAAATACGGTTTTTACAATAAAATACCAGAAATTTCCAAATTGCACTGCTTCTAAAAAAAAGAGCCATCCATGGTGCACCAAGGTGAGCATACCTGCATAAACCAAATAGGGAATAAACCCACCCAAGCTTTTTGCAGAAGGCGCTCTGTAATTATTTTCTGCTCCTTCTTGTGAGATTAGCAAATTGATCAAGAATGGTCGGAGGTAGGCTATTAAAACACAGGCCGAAGCATGAAATCCGGGATGATGACGAAAACTATCTAGGGTAAACCCCAATGCAAATGCAATAATCATTTGCACAGCGCGGTTGCCTTCAAAAGGCATCCATAAAATAAACAGAAAATAAATATACGGTGTAACCATAAAATGCAAATGAATTCTATCTAATACAAAAACTTGTACCAAAATAAGCAGACCGAAACGAAGCATATTTTTTAATAGTGTACCCATTGCTTGTATTGTTGAATCAATTAATTATTGACTTTATTATTGGCATTTTTTAACAACTGATCCACTTCTTGCCTTTGTAAATTTTCTATCGCAAACACATGTTGAAGGTTGTAGAAGTTGGCGGATGATTTTAAATGAATGATGTAGTTATTGGTACTTTTATCCTGCATTACCTCTTCAATGGTACCCACCATTAACCCATAAGGAAATGTGGTGGTGAAGCCGCTGCTATAAACCGTATCGCCCTTTGCCACCCGCGCACTTTTTCTAATATCGATTAATGACAAGCGATTGGGATCTTTCCCATCCCAAATTACCTGCCCTACTTCTCCCCCCTTTTTAAGTTTTACACTTATTTTGCTATCCTTGTGCAGCAGGCTCATTACTACAGCAAAATTTTCGCTAACATCGGTAACAATCCCTACCACTCCATTATTGAGATCCACTACCCCGGCATCTTTTTTTAATTGCTGGGCGGACCCCCGCTGCAATACGATAAAATTATTCTGTGCCGAAATAGAATTTGAAACCACTTTTGTTGGAAGGTAAAGCCATTTTCGTTGACGGCCTGTTGTATCATTCAAAATATTTTCCATAACCATTTTGGTGGAAGTATCTTGCTTTTCAAAATTTTCATTCAACCGATTTCTTAACTGTGCATTGTATTGAACAAGCGCCTCATTTGTTTTTCTTAATTGAAAAAAATAATCCACTTTATTAAACTGGGTATTGACCTTTCCCGTAATCTCATTCATAAAATTAGAGGCCAATGCATTGTGATAGCTATTGTAATGTGCCAGTAAATAAATTGAAAAGCCTTGCAATAATAATAAAACAATGAAGTTGAAATATCTGCGAATAAACAGAAAAAGATTATGCATACACTAACCCTCCTAACCTTCTCTGGGCAGAGAAGTTTGCACTCGGTAAATATAAAAAAATTTTCATACCAGAAAAGAACAGTGTCTTTTTCGCCCATTGGCGGTTTGTAATTGATGAATGATTACCGCATTACAAAAGGATATTTGTCGTAGTTTTTCAATGCGATACCGGTTCCTCTAACCACACTTTTAAGCGGATCATCCGCCACATGAACGGGCAATTTTATTTTTGCTGCGATTCGCTTATCGAGCCCCCTTAAAAGCGCTCCACCTCCTGTTAAATATAAACCACGTCGGTAAATATCGCCTGCCAATTCGGGTGGAGTAATTTCTAATGCCTTTAGTATTGCTTCCTCAATTTTGAATATACTTTTGTCCAACGCCTCTGCCACCTCTTGGTAACTTACAAAAACCTGTTTGGGTATACCAGTTACTAAATCGCGACCATTCACCGGAATGTCGTCAGGAGGATTATCAAGATCCTTCAATGCAGCGCCTACCTGAATTTTAATTTGTTCAGCAGTACGCTCACCTATTAACAAACTATGGTAACGCCTCAGCGCCTCCATAATATCAGCTGTAAATTCATCGCCCGCTATTCGGATACTTTGATCGCAAACAATACCTGCCAGCGCAATCACCGTAATACCGGTGGTACCACCGCCAATATCAATAATCATATTTCCTACCGGCTCTTCCACATCAATTCCTATTCCTAGTGCTGCAGCCATGGGTTCATGAATCAGGTATACTTCCTTTGCACCAGCTTGTTCGGCACTATCTCTAACGGCACGCTTTTCAACCTCGGTAATACTGCTGGGAATGCAGATCATCATTCGCCAACTGGGGGCAAACAATGGCTTTTTGGGATAGATCATTTTGATCATTTCCCGAATCATCAATTCAGCGGCATTGAAATCCGCAATTACGCCATCTTTCAAAGGACGAACCGTGCGTATGCTTTCATGGGTTTTTTCGTGCATCATCAATGCCTTTTTTCCCACTGCTAAAATATTTTTCGGATTGTTTCTATCTAATGCAACAATGGAAGGTTCGTTTACTACCACCTCATCATTAAAAATGATCAAAGTATTTGCAGTGCCCAAATCCATTGCAATTTCCTGAGTAAAAAAATTAAAAAGGCCCATAATTTATATAGAGAAAAATCGAAAGTAAAGAATGAAGCAAAGTTGATGTAAATTATTTGAATTAACAACGCTAAACCCTTTATTTTTCAAGATTTTATGCAGGGAGAAGGTTTGCAGTTTTCGATTACCGGATTTTATTTTTTTTGATTGTCAACTTTGGTCCTTCCTATTTCGAAAAGCCCGGATTTTTTTTCATTTTTGAGTGGCTTCAATTACTAAAAATGTAGTCTACCGAAACCCTCTTCGCCAGCCATACCATCCGCTCTTCGAACGCATGAAACACAGTCCTAGCGGAATTCGTACCCAATGTCATCCCTAAAGTAAATGCCATCAAAACGGATTTTTTCAAGAACCCTATTGGACTGAGCTGCTGCCGCTGTAATATTGCTGCCAGTGCTTGTTACAGCCAATACCCTTCCTCCGTTGGTCAACACTTTTTCTCCATCTTGCAAACTGCCAGAATGGAAAACAATTGTTCCTGTCAATTCAGCATCCACCAGTCCTAGGATTTCTTTGCCCGTTTCATACTGATTTGGATATCCTCCACTCACCGCCACCACAGTTACTGCAGCCATCGGGCTGGTTTTGATGGTTATTTCGTCCAGCCGTTGCTGCGAAGTAGCAAGAAAAATTTCGACCAGGTCATTTTCAATTCTGGGAATGATCACTTCGGTTTCTGGATCCCCAAACCGGCAATTGTATTCAATTACCATTGGCTCGCCTTTCACATTGATCAATCCTATAAACACAACCCCCTTGTATTCTAGCTTTTCAGCCAGCAAACCTGCAATCGTAGGCTCTATGATGGCTTTTTTCACTTTTTGTATATACGCTTCATCTACAAAAGGAACCGGACTAACAGCTCCCATTCCTCCAGTATTTAGGCCCTTATCCCCAATGCCGATTCGCTTATAATCTTTCGCCTCTGGAAGCAGCACATAATTTTTTCCATCCGTAAGCACAAACATGCTTAACTCAATGCCATCCAAAAACTGCTCTATTACGACCCTTTTTCCGGACTCGCCAAACTTTGCCTGCTGGATCATCTGCTCAAACTCCAATAATGCTGCTGCATGATCGGTGCAAATAACCACCCCCTTTCCTGCGGCCAACCCATCTGCTTTCAACACGATGGGTAAAGAATGGGCCTTGATATAACTGATGCCGTCTTCAAAATTAGTTGCATCAAACTCCCGATAGGCTGCTGTAGGGATTTGATGGCGATCCATAAACGCCTTGGCATAAGCCTTACTGCCCTCTAATCGGGAGGCTTCTTTAGATGGCCCAATAACATGGATTCCGGCTGTGAGGGGGTTTAGCTTAAAATGATCATAAATCCCCTTCACCAATGGATCCTCTGGACCAACTATCAACATCTCAATTTTATTCTCTAAACAAAATATGGTTAAACCCTCAAAATCAGTAGTAGCAAGGGGTACATTAACCCCTAATTGAGCGGTGCCAGCATTACCTGGCGCTATAAATAGTTCACTACACAATGGGCTTTGCTTGAGTTTCCAAGCTAATGTATGTTCTCTGCCGCCGCTGCCGATTATTAAAATGTTCATGAATGAAACGGGTTGGTATTAATAATGATTTAAAAGGACGAAATTAAAGTTACTAATACAGTTTACCATAATAATTTAAAAAATAGCCGGGAAATTTATAGCACAAATTTTAAACAAGTACAGATTACCTGTTCATTGGTAAAAGGAAATTGGCTAATTTGAGTCGTTAAAATCAATTGTCATCCTAAAAATACAATCGCATGAACGATCAGATAGCACAAAAAAAACACCCTAAAGGATTGTGGGTATTATTTGGAACGGAAATGTGGGAACGCTTTAACTTCTACGGTATGAGGGCGGTTCTTACGCTATTTCTAGTGAATTCTCTAATGATCAAGGAAGACAATGCCTCCCTGATTTATGGTGGATTCTTGGGGCTTTGCTATTTAACTCCGATGCTAGGCGGTTTTATTGCAGACCGATTTTTAGGCAATCGAAATTGCATTTTAATAGGTGGGCTTTTAATGGCCGCAGGCCAATTGCTATTATTTTTTAGCGCCAGCGTGTTTGGCGCCAACTTAGAACTAGCCAAAATATTGATGTGGAGTGCTTTGGGGATCATTATTTTTGGAAATGGTTTTTTTAAACCAAATATCTCCAGTATGGTAGGAAGCCTGTATCCCAAAGCAGAAAAAAG
>CANIMM010000155.1 GCA_947468255.1 Chitinophagaceae bacterium
AAGCGGCAATCAACCGATGATTTTCTGTTAATCCAGTTCCCTCCTCATATACCGCTTTCGTTAAATTATAGAATGGGGAACCTTTTACAGCACTAAATGCTGTAGGCGGCGAAGGTTTAAATTGACTCGACGAATCTAACGAAAACGGACGTACTGTTTTAAAGTAGGGTTCTACCGCAGCCATAAAAGCCGGAGGCGTTGGATACCAATATCCTTCTTCTGTATGTGCGGTATATCTTGGCAAATTGCTGATTTTATTATATCCATCCGCCTTGGCATAAGCCATTATTTGCTTACTAATATCCTTTGCATAATTCAACGAATTGGCAATGATCTCATCATCGTATCCCAACTTACTACAAGAGTCAATAAATTTTTGTTCATACAAATCCATTAAAGGCCCAGATGGCTGTATTTTTTTGGCTGTTTCCATCATTGCAAGCAATGCGCTTAATTGATTGGAATAAGGCTTCGCTGCGGTGGGCCTTTGTATTGCAGGGTAGCCGTTTAGTTTGCCGTACATCGTTTTAAAGGTAGAATCATACTGCGTCACCACTTCATAACCCGCTAAACAGGTATAAGAAAAAAATCTTGCTGCCAATGGGGGATTGGTAATATCCTGGAGCATAATATCCGTCATGGTAAAAATAACTTTTGCCAGCTCCTTATTGCCGAAAGCAGGGGGTTGTTTTTTTTGAGCACAGGAGGACAAAAGAATCAAAACAATTGATACAATGAGTAAATGGGGGAATATCCTATTTTTTTGATTTGTCAACTTCACAAATTCTTTTTTCATTTTCAATCGTTTTAATAAAGTGCAATAAATGATAGGCATTATAATTTATCCTCCATCAACTTATCTAGGTTGATATGCTTTGATCGGCTGCTGGTTGATGCCAAACAACAAGCTGTTCTTTATACTGAGTACGCTTCTAACGTCTCCCCAAATATGAAAGCCCGATTGTTGCTGGCTAATATAACTAAAATGGCCTTTGCCATCTCCCTTCAGTAGAACGCCATAATTGGCATCATATTTTCCAAAGCGGATACGCGCCTGGTTAATATTGCCGCATAAAATCAAATCCAATTTTCCATCTTTATCAAAATCAATTGTATTGATGGTAAATACCGGTGAAAACTGTGCCTGAATAGGAAGACTCTTTTGATGAAATTTTCCATCTGCACTCCCTTCAAAATAAGCCGTACTGAGCTCGTTGGCCTGAAGATGTTTTACATTTTTCATTTCATCTGCGGTAAAAACTTCTTTTAATGTTGTATTTGCATAAGATTTGTAATCGGTAAACCTTGTACGCATAATGCTCATTTGCTCCAATAGTTCATCGCGGGTTACATAGGGATAGCTTTTGTGCTGAATATAAAAACATAGTATCGGATCCACCGATCCATTATTGTCAAAATCCTTGTAATACATTTCAGCAGGTTCCGCATCGCTGGCTTTACACTGGGTGTTCAATCCCATATTGCCAATTACCAAATCCTGAATACCATCTCCATTTAAATCAGCAAGCAATAATTTATTCCACCAGCCGCTATATTCTTTGTCAAAATAATTGGAAGTTTTATTTTCCAGCTTACCGTTGGTGTTTACAAATGCCATTATCGGCATCCATTCTCCTACCACAATCAGGTCTAATTTTTTATCATGATTGATATCCAACCATGCCGCATCGGTTACCATGCCGGCATTTTTTAACTGTGGTGCAAGCGATTCAATTTTATCTGTAAAATTTCCTTTGCCATCATTGACCAATAAATAGCTTTGCGGAATTTCAGGATATTGACCAGGAATATTTCTACCCCCCACAAACAGATCCATAAAGCCATCTCCATTTATATCTCCAGCACGCACGCAACTTTTACTTCCTTTCATTTCTGGTAAAGAATGATCCGCCTTGGAAAAATTTCCCTTCCCATCATTTAGATACAGCCTGTCTTGAAATAAAACATCTCCTACTAAATAATTATGATACCCACCACCTACAACATATAAATCGCTGAAGCCGTCATTATTAACATCCACAAACAATGCATCTGCATCTTCACCCAAAGAATCTGCCTCCAATACAGAGGGTGATTTTTGGCTGAACTGCCCATTTTTTTGTTGAATATAAATTGCACCTGGCTTTCCACTTCCACCACCGGCAAATATATCTTCCAAGCCATCTCCATTTACATCCCCTTTTACCAAACAAGGTCCGTTAAATGAAAGCGGATTAATCAACAATGTTTGCCGCTTGAAATCGTTGATATCATTTTCTGCATTGGCATATTTCAAAGGACTAGTTATTTCTTTGAAAATAGATTTTTCGGGAGTTGGTTTTTTATATTGCAAGTTTGCGTCACCCTCTTTCAAAGTAATGAGCTGGTCTGCTTTGATGTTTTTAATTACTTGTTCTTTTCCTCCCAGCCATACAATGCGCAACGAATCGATCAACGGCTCTTTGCCCAATCCAAAATGCAATACGGGCGATACAGTAGATTGAAATCCCCTGGCAGGCATTTGTTCTAGGTATTGCTTGTTGTTGTTCTGATAAAGGGTGATGCTTGCCCCATATCCATCTGTATTTTTATTTGCTCCTGCTAACTTAATTTGTAAGAAATGATGTTGAGTTTGCTTTTCTCCGTTATTACGATAAATGAAAGCGGGCTGATTGATATTATTTACAACCAAGTCAAGATCACCATCATTATCCAAATCTGCGTAGGCTGCCCCATTGCTGCTTGAAGCTGCGGTTAAACCCCAGTTTTTTGCAACATCCTTAAAAGTTAAATCGTGGTTGTTTTGGTACGTATAATTTACCACATTGGAAGATGACATCTTTTGAATGATATCTAGTACATCCTCTCTTTGTAAGCGTCCCTTTTTTTGAATAAAATCATATTTGTATTTCAAAAAATCCATGTTGGTAAAATCTCGCAGATAGCCATTGCTAACATACAAATCCTTCCAGCCATCATTGTCTAAGTCGGCAAACAATGGCGACCAACTCCAATCGGTATTGGAGATGCCGGATAGCTGACCAATTTCGCTAAATGTTCCATCCCCATTATTGAGCTGAAGCATATTGCGCATGTATTGGTGATGAAAACCCCTGCGCAAACCCAGATCAAATTTTTCATAATTATCCGGAGCAAACAATAATTTTTGGCGATTGTTGTCTTCGGGCAACATATCTAAGGTGAATATATCAGGAAGACAATCATTGTTAATATCTGCTACGCTGTTGCCCATTGAAAACAGACTGATATGTCCCATGCTAGATGAAAGTTGGTCAGTAAAACTTCCATTTTTATTATTGATGTACAAATAATCAGGTACGCCATAATCATTGGAAATATAAATGTCGGGCCATCCATCTAAATTTATATCTGCAATGCCTGCACCCAAACCATAGGATAAAGCAGAACTACTAAATCCTGATGTTGAAGTGATATCTACAAAATGATTCTTGTCATTTCTAAACAATTTTACTCCCGTGTTATCATCTCTTTTTGCAAGAATGGCCAATGTACTGGATTCATCTAATAAAGGCAGATTGTTGGGATTGTGATTGAGTAAAAACATATCCAAATCGCCATCCCTATCAAAATCAAAAAAGAAAGACTGTGTAGCATAACCCGTATCGGCAAGGCCATATTGACTAGCCTGCTCCAAAAAAGTGGGTACTGCTCCTGGGGCATTGCCCTGATTGATAAAAAGTTGATTGGCTCGCTTAAAAGAGGGCATCTTGCCTGAATAACAAACATAGATATCTTCCTTGCCATCTCCATTCACATCTGCAATTGTTACGCCTGTCTTCCAAGGGCCAGGTCTTGACTGTGCATTGGCTGCAACTGTTATATCCTGAAATTGCATTCCACCCTTGTTAAGGTATAATTTATTATCGCCTAGATTACTTGAAAAATAAATATCCTGCAAACCATCATTGTTAATATCACCCACCGCTACACCGCCGCCATTGTAAAAATATTCATACAATAATACATTGGTATTTAGCCCCTCTGCAAGTGGGTTGCTGAAATCAATATGTGTACTGTCGGTTGATAATAACGTAAAAAGATGCGCAGCATCTGCAACCGAATTGTCAGTTTTGGTTTCACTATTGTGGCAGGAACTTATCACGAATGTGAGGGAAGCAAAAATACAGTTGCGTATGAATTTTGTAGTCAAGGAGGCTGGTATTTAAATGTAAAAAAACAGAAGAAGTACCCTTACAAAAATAGTTCTTATTTACCACTAATCACTGATTAAAAGTATGAAATGAAAACGGAGGAAAAATTAATATTCGTTAAACCGATATAGTAGAAAAAAGTCGGTTTTGATGGGTAACAATCATCGCTAGTTCATCTTAGCAACTTTTATAAACTGTTCAAAATAGTAATGGGCAAGTCATTCAAACAAGATAGCCCCTAACAAAAAACTGCGCCGGAATAATCCGGCGCAGTTTAAAAAATTAAGGCATTGTATACTAGTTATACCCTGGGTTTTGAATAAGTTTTTTGTTCTTATTCATTTCTTCCAATCTAATTGGAGGGAAATAAACCTTATCGTTCCAAGCGCGGTTTTCAACACCTGATTCAATATTTTGTACATGGTAATCGTAATCGTAATTGTCTTTGCTATAGCGGTAAGTTGCTACTGTTTTTCCGGCTTTCAGTTTTCCGGTAATAACCATAATCCTTACTTTTTCACCAAATGTAGTTGGTGCTATCATCCAGCGCCTTGCATCAAAAAAGCGTTGGTCTTCTACCAGCATTTCAACATTACGTTCATTGCGGTAAAGATCTACCAAGGCACTACCAGATAAGGTAGTGGCAGGCAAACCTGCTCTAAAACGGATTCTGTTAAGCCATGTTTTAGCAGTGGCTTCGTCACCTGTTTCAAGACAAGCTTCAATGTAGTTAAACACCACTTCAGTTTGTCTAAGCAGTACTGTTGGAACCTCTTGTTTTTGGTTCATATCAACGATAGCTGGATTAGGATCCATGAATTTTTTAATTACATATCCTGTTCTTGTACCATTCCAGTTTTCGATTGAACTATTTCTTGTATCAATTCCGAAATAAGGTTTTCCAGCACCCGCTGTTCCTGTTTCGTATGTACCAAACTGTAATTCTCCAAAAGGATCAATTGCAGCTCCATCAGTGGTACGTGGTTTCCATGCACCGCCATCATAAAAAACGTCGGCATAAAAACGTGGATCCCTATTTTCATAAGGGGCAGCAGCTTGAGCTGGATTACTCCAACTAAACTTTGTACCATCCATCATTTCGTAATTGTCTACCAAATTTTGAGTTGGTTCTGTAGAAGACCAGCCATGGTAGCCATTCGGCATGTTGTTTCTTGGATACCAAGCACCCCAGTCATCGGTAGCTGCATTGATATAATATTTAGCAAAATAAACTTCTTTTTCAGCTCCGCCTCTTGCTAAAGACAATTTAATGTGATCTGCAATTGCATCATCTTTTGTTTGAGGTGCTGTCAGGTCTAATTTATAGCCTACATCTCCCAAATCCAAAACCGCTTTAGCAGCATCCTTTGCAGCTGTCCAACGTGCAGCTTGACTACCGCTTGAGTAACCCAATAAATCATAATTTGCAAATCCACCTAAAAGGGTTGATTTTGCACTAGCCTTGGTTTTATCATGAATATCACTAGCTGCATTAATCAATACCCTAGATTTAAGGGCCAAAGCTGCTGCTTTCGAAGCACGGCCTGAAGCCATTGATTTACCATTCAGCAATAATGCTGATGAATCCAAATCACTAACAATTGCTGTAACGCAATCCGCATAACTACTTCTTGCAATTGTGAAGTCAGGAGTACTCAAAAGATAAGAAGTCTTAATCAGTGGAACACCTCCATAATACCTTAACAATTGATTATAATAATAAGCGCGCATGAAATAGGTTTCGCCCTTTAAACGGGCAATCATACCTGCATCAATGGAAGATTTAGCAAGGTTTTCTAAGGCCAGATTGGCTGCCCTTATTTTACCGTACATATTTCCCCATTCCATGGTACCTGGTACGCCACTTCCATTAGAAGGACTAACATCAGACTCCATTATGGCTTGTCTTCCGAAATTAAAGAGACAGTTATCAGTTTGGTTATCCAAACTGTTTTGTTGCATATAACCTTCTTGAATGCCATTATATAAATCAGTAATAAACATTTCAGAAAGGGATGCATCCGACCACGTGGATGCTGCCGCTGCTTTATCGAGCGGTTGTGTATTCAGAAAATCCTTATTACACGACGTAACTAAGATCACTGAACACAGTGGAATGATTATTTTTTTAATTATTCTTTTCATTACTATAAATTTAGAAGGTTAGGTTTATGCCTGTATTGATAATTTTTGACTGTGGATAATACTGACCACTGCTATTTTGTGATTCTGGATCATACACTTTCAATTTAGACCAAGTAGCCATATTCAAGCCATTTACATATATCCTTAAGCGGCTGATACCAAACTTCTTTCCAAGATTTGAAGGAAGTGTATAACCCAACTCAAAGTTTTTAAGCCTGATATAATCGGTACTTACGTTATAAAAGGTATTACGATTTGAGAAGTACTGGTTATTTCTATCAACCGTACGTGGATATACTGTACTTGGATTATCAAGCGTCCAGCGATGTTCGTATGAATCAAATAGATAATTTCCAATAGTACCCGATTCTGTTTGTACAAACAGTTCCGCTCCTGAAGAAGCAAGGAACAATACATTCAGATCAAAGTCTTTGTACTGCAATCCAATGGTCAAACCTCCTTGGAAGGTAGGCGTTTGGTTTTTATCAGTTCTAACTCTGTCATTCGCGTCAATTTTCTTATCTCCGTTCACATCCTTAAATTTCATGCTACCAGGGAAAAGTTTTCCTGCACCACCTACACCGCTATAATCAAGTGTGTTGGCAGCAACATCAGCGGCATCTTTAAATATACCATCATACTGATAAAGCAAATTTTGATCCGGATTGTTTACATCACTAGGCATTGGCTTTCCTGTAGACAATTGATAAGCTGGTCTTCCTGGAGTTTCATCCCAGAATGTAATTTTATTTTTAGCTAGTCCACCATTGATGCCTACATTATACCGCAAATCACCGATGGTATTGTTATATGCCAATTTAAATTCCCATCCTTTGTTATCTACTGTTCCAATATTTTCAGCCGGCAATGTTAAACCTGTAGAAGTTGGTATAGAGG
>CANIMM010000156.1 GCA_947468255.1 Chitinophagaceae bacterium
GAGGGATAATCTGTTTGGAAACATACAATAGTCCAAGTACATTGGTATTGACCATGGTTTCCCAATCATTGATATCAGCATTTTCGAATGAATCTTTTCCTGCCGCAAGCCCCGCATTGTTGATTAGCAGGTCAATCTGTCGCCATTCTGGTGAAAGGGTGCCTAGATTTTCTGCTACCGCTTCTCTATCTTGCACATCAAAAACCAATGCGAGCACTGAGGTTGAAAATTTTTTTTCTAATTCAATTTTCAATGCATGTAGCCGGTCGGCTCTTCGACCGGTAATAATGAGCCGATCACCATTGGCTGCATATTTTTTTGCACAGGCTGCTCCAATTCCTGAAGTAGCGCCTGTTATTAATACTGTTTTATTCATCTCTTTTTATTGTTGTTGTGCAAATCAGGTTCATTGAAATTGAAATTCAATCAGCCAATTTGTATTTATCTGAGCAACACAACGGTTCCCTGTTTTTTAATAATTTTCCCTAAATAAGTTTCCCCCTCTGCCATCCACACAAATGTGCCGGGGTCTTGTTGGTTTCCTTTAAAGGTTCCGTCCCAGCCTTTCCCTTTTACCGATGTGGTAAATAATAATTGCCCCCATCGGTTGAATACGCTGAATAATTTAAGTGACCGCATGCCCATTAAGATCGGTCTTATAACATCATTGTTGCCATCATTGTTTGGAGTAAATGCCCCAGGAACATAAAAACCTGGCGCAATTTTATACACTTTTATTCGAATATTGTCAATTGCCTTGCATCCTCCAGTACTTATTGCGGTTAATTGATAGGTAATACTCTCCTGGGGAGTGGCTATTGGATTGGCAATGGTGGGATTGCTCAACCAGTTGGCAGGCTCCCATAAGTAAGTAACGCCACCACTGCCATTTAACACTATTGGCTCATCTATTACCACTGAAGTATCTGGTCCTGCATTTGCCTGGAAAATGGAGTCTACCGAAACGATGATGCTATCGAAGATCGATTTATTGCAGCCCAAAGTATCTTTTACTTCCACCTTAAATTCTGTGGTAAACGGAAGGGCAACGGCTATGGGATTAGCAATATTTGGGGCCGTTAAATATTGAGCGGGTGTCCAAATATAGATACTGCCCCCTGTTGCCTTTAGTTGTGCAGGATCCCCAAAACAAACGATCGTGTCTTTTCCTGCATTTGCAATTGGCGTGGGTGCTGTTCGGATGGTTATTTGATCCTGACTCTGACATTTTCCAATATTTCCAACTACGGTATAGGTTATGGACGCAACCAATGGAGTGGCGATAGGATTTTTAAGGGTACTACTGCTTAAATAGGTGGCAGGGCTCCATTTAAAACTGAGTGCATCACTTACTGTATTAAGAATAAATCCACCGGGGGTGCAAATGGTAGTGTCATTTCCCGCATTGATAGTTGCAAATGGTTTTACATCTACAAAAACAGAATCACTGTTTTTACAACCGTCAAAATCAATAAAACTTACAAAATATTTTGTGGGGATATCGGGACTAATCAAAGGGTTTGCTGAGGTAGTACTACTGATACTATAGTTGGGGGTCCATACAAAATTTCCGATACTACTGGTTTTTAATTGTAAGGTGTCAATTGTACAGATTAATGTATCATGGGTATTGAGTCCAATGGGGGGGCCATTGAGTATTGTAATGTTTTTCTTGATGGTATCGGTGCATCCAAAAGTATTGCTCACAATGAGTTGTGTCAAGTAGGTACCCGCTGAAAAATAGGTATAGCTGGGGTTTTTTATGTTGCTGGTATCATTGAAAGTAAAAGGGTTGCCAAAATTCCAGTGCCATCCTGTGGGGATCCCAAATTGGGTGGTTGTATTGTCTAAAAACTTAAAAGGTACCCCTTTACAAAAGGGGCCATCGGCCTTAAAATCGGGAAAAAAACCGGGATATACTTTTACTGAAATTGAATCTGAGTTGATACAAAACCCTCCTAAGGAAACCGTTAATTTCACTTTGTATACACCGGTGTCTGAGTATGTATGTATAGGGGTTGGGAGGGCACTGGAATTGTTTGAACCCGATAAGGGGTTGCCAAAATCCCAGGTGTAGAGTACGTCGGAAGGATTAGTGGCGGAATTAGAAAAATTAACTCCAAACCCATCACAAGTAGTTGCTTTGGGGTCCAATTTAGCAGTTATCGGTAAGCAATCTTTTACTTGAATGTGGAGCTCCTTGCGGGTTTCTCCTACATATTGTCCAGCCCTGGTTTCAATAACACAAACCGTAATTACAAATTCACCACCCGTTGAATTGGGCATGGGGGAGATTCCACTAATCAAACCAGTTGAAGCATTGATCGTAACATTGGGTCCCATCGGTCCAGATCCAGAATAGGGAGAAATATAGCCTACTTCTGAATAGGGAGGTGCTCCAGCAGGGTTAGGTGCAGGAAGGGTGGTGGTGCCTCCTGTAAATGCTGAGCAGAGGGAATAAGTTAGCTCATCTCCATCTTTATCAGTAGCAGAAAAGGGGTAGGTGAAATAGGTTCCACCACATACAACGGCCGTATCATTTACTGGAAAATCAGGGCTACTGTTTTTGTTGGCATTGGGTACCAACGAATTGGTGCCTGGTATTGAAATGGAGTAGGTATTTCCAACATTGGCTGAGTTCTGTACATTTTGCATGTTGGCAATTCTGCAGCATCGTTGGTAACTAATGGTATATCCGGTGGCGGATGGAGCCAGCTCAATACTATTCAGTTCGTATACCACTACAGTATAATAACATCCTCGCTGATCTAAGGAAATGCAGGGGTCATCTGTTTCTTTGCTGAGATTATAGTTTTTAGTGATGCTTACCGATGGATTTGCAGCTACAAGGTTTGAACCGGTCTCAAAGATGGTAAAATTAATCGGATTGGTAAGTTGTCCGGCGGTGGGATTGCAACTCATATAAACCGTTAGTGAAATCTTGTAACGCAGGTAAGCTGGATTGGATAAGCCAGCCCCAAGGTATTGATATGTAAAATAGCCGCCTTTAATATGCGCCGAAAAAGCATGGAAAAGCGAAAAGGATAAAAAAAGTGAAAATAAAAACTTCTTCATAATCAGCTAAATGAGCAAATACTCATCATAAAATTAGCCAAAAACTAACTCTCATTGCAACTGATATTTGTTAAAAATTAAAATAGGTCAAACTCTTTTTGCTAATCTTTACCTTATTGGGCTGATATAAGCCTTAGCAAAATTGGATTTCAATGGGGGAATGACAAAATTAACTGCGCTTTAATTTTTAATTACAGATTGAGCCAGTAATTCATTTTAAAGACCAAGGCCCTATTTTTATTCTTCATGAGAGGGTCTGTAAAATAATTGTCACTATATACTAGGAAGATGTCACTCATGGGTTTATAACGCCATTGAATCTTACTATTGATATTAAAATTATTGCGCTGATTATTATATTGTAAAAAAGTGGACCAGGATAAGTTATTGGAGAAATTAATTTCAATTCTTGGAGCAATTAGGAAAAGATTGCTGGAGCCATATTTTTCCGGAAATGCTAATCTGGCTTGCTGAAAACTAAAGCCAAAATTACCCCAAGGCTGAATCCTGTATTTTGTTATTAAATCGTATTGAAGGATACTGCCATTGAAAAAATTTCCTCCGTTTAACAAGAGCGTATAAGATATTTTCTTTTTGATATCAGATCCATAGGTAATAGAGCCTGTGGCTGCCCTGTATTTTCCAGGTGGAATTGGCAACTTATCTGTAAAGGAAGTATTAAAGAGAAGATTGTTTGCATCAAATGAAGATCCTACTATCAGACTGGAAGTATTTTTGAATGAAAATTCAAGGGTTAAATCATGGATACTTTGATTAAAAGAATGGTTGGGATTTAAAAAAATAATATTGCCTAACCCAAGTTTGATCTGAGTAATCTTTCCTTTTTTTGGATAAAATGTATGCTTGATTTCATTATAAATTTGCTTGTATCCAAGTCGGGTTACCGTACCCAGCAGGGCATCATAATTTTCGATATGGCTGATGAATCCCATGTCGGCATAATACTTATCGGTAATTTGTGTATAGTCAACAATAAAATTCCATTCTTTTGAAAAGTATCCACCACCCGTATTGGTATAATATCCAGGTGTCTTAATCCCGTCTTTAAAAGATAAATGATGTCCGCTCCAAGCATTCCATTTTCCGGAATTATCTAAGAAATTATATTCGATTCCAGCATTCCTTCCATACCTATCTAAAGGGTCTATAAATCGATGATCTTTATCTTCCAAACCCTGTCGGTTTAAAAAATATCCCTTTATAGATGAGCGAGCTTGCACCTGTTCATTAAAAGTAATGGCCGTATAATTTTGTGCCGCCGCATCATTTTTGGCAAGCGTTTGCATATTCATTAAACCGATTCTAGTTTTTTTGCTAATATTTCCACTGATGCGAACACCAGCTGCAATCGGTATCTTATTTCCGTTTTTGTCAAGCCCAATCGTTCTAGAGTAAAATGGCCGGATGGGCGGAATACCAAAATTTGAAAACAAGTCATCATTTTCCAGAAAAAAAGTTCTTTTTTCTGGAAAAAAAATATCGAATCTAGTTAGGTTGGTTACCTGCTGATCTGCCTCCACCTGAGAAAAATCAGGATTGACAGTAAGGTCCAAGTTTAATGAGGAGGTAAGGGCGATTTTTGAATCGAAGCCACCATTTAATTTTCCAGTCCATGGAGCATTGGCTTCTTTATCGGAAGATTGAAAACTAGATACATAGGGTATTGTAGATATGTTGGTGCCCGGGGCCGGCGGTGGCGTATTCCAATTAAGTGAACCAGCATAGCCGAAATCGAAAAACGGGAAATTGGTGGGCATTTTTGTCCAACTAGAGAATTCATTATTTTTTACATCGGTTCTTAAAAAATTGATACCCCATTTTGTTTTTCCTTCTTTAAAACGTAGGGTCTTGAAAGGAATAGCGATTTCTGCAATCCAATAGTTTGGATGCCTAGTAGTTGCTGAAATCCATTTGTTATCCCAGCTAAAACTCAATTCTCCATTGTTTTGTCCACTTGCAACTAGGTCTTCAGATTGAACATTGTATGGGGTGATGCTAAATAAAAATCCATTGGTCCGTTGGTTTACCGGGTCAATGGCAATGGTTACGGCATCACTCATAAAAAAACCCTGATCTCTTTTCAATGATTGTACTACATAATAGTTGGTGTCAATGGCTTTGATTCCTATGTATAGAAATTGGTCGTCATAGCTCATCTTCACATAGGTCTGTCGCACGGGTCTTCCTACATCGTTTGGCCATTTTTTCCAAAAATCACTTGTCTGCCCAGCAGACTCCCATGCCGCTTCATCCAATAGTCCATCTATTTTTATTTTGGAGCTTGCTTTGCTGATATTGACCTTAAATTTTTCCTGAAAATCCAAAATGTTTTGCGAAGCCCCACTAAGAAATAAAAAAAGCAGCAGAAGTAAAACCGTATTAATTTTTGTGATCATGAAATAATGCTTTTTGATCATTCAATGCGGAGCCGTTGTTGCGCAGTATCATGACTTTTACAAGTAGTAATTTATAATGTTTTGAGGGATTTTTATATTAGGTATTTAAAATTAAACTGGTTAAATATTTACATTTTAATAGATTTTAAACATAGCAAAGGTACTGAAGGGAATTAAATGGGGACTTTTTTTCTGAAAATTGTGCTAGGCTTGATATAAAATGTGTGTTTTATAATCCAGCAATGTCATTGTCAGCTTAGTTTCTTCACCTATCGATTTTGTCAGTGTTGCGTAAGTATATCAAATTAATTTCAAAAAATGATACAGTATTTCATTCGACTTTTCTGTCTCTTCCAGCATTCCCATATGGGCTGATTTTGCTAAAATATGGATATGAGCTTGTGCAGGAAGATAACATTGCTCAAGGCTGCTTTGCAAAGGAATCACATTGTCTTTTTCGCCGATGATAAATAGGATGGCTTTTGGAAATTTTTTCAGCACCGAAGTTCTATCTGGCCTTTGTATCATGGCCTCATAATATTGAATGAGTGCATGTGGACTAAAATTCTTCGCTTTATGGATTAGCTCATTTATTTCAGCTGGGTGATTATTAGTAAATTCTTGGGAGAACAGCCCGGGAATACTGGTTTGTAAAAATGGGTAGCTTCCCTTGTCTTTAATAAAATGGATGGCTTTGGCTCTTGCCAATTTTTTTTCTTCATTGTCTGCATAGGCAGTGGAATGAAATAGGCCAAAAGCAGCAAGGAGCTGCGGGTACTTTTCAGCAAAAGCCAGCGTAATATATCCTCCCATACTATGGCCGATCATTATGATCTCTTCTGAACCTTCATTTCCTTGTTGATGAAAGTCGTCTGCTAAGATTGCTTTGATTACCTCGGCGTAGGTTGCTATATTTCCATCAGATAAAAGTTCGGATCTTCCACTGCCTGGAATATCAGGAATGAGTAGTCGAAAATGATTTTCAAGGAAAGCTATTTGGTTGTTCCAAATTGATCCATCCTCCGCAAAGCCATGTAAAAGCATCACTCGTTTACCTTTTCCTATCGTTCGATAAAAAATGTTGGAATGATTATATTGTAAATTATTTTCTGTCAATATTATTTATTCTACAATTGTTAAAATAAAGGGATACAAAAATTTATATTTGAGCTTGCATGAATTTTCGAGCACTTCTAAAAATCAGCAATAACACAATTGGAATAAGGGAAGTATTTAATTGTTGCGGTAAAAAAAACCAACTAATCAGTAAAAGGGTCAAGGCAATCGCTTGTACACCAAAATATTTTTGAACCCATTTTTTTTGACTAGGCAGTAAAAATGCAGCAATGATATTGGTTGGCCATGTCCACAATAAATTATAATTGTTTTTGGTCATGGAGTGATCTGTTCCAAACCACATAAAAATTAGCAGTACACCTAGGGCGCCTATTAAGAAAAAGAAGATCCCATCAAAACCATGTAAAAACATTTTTGCCCAATTGTTAGAAGAAAAACTGATCAACAAAATTGCGAAAAATAGCATGGAAAACACAAATAGGGGGGTGAAAATAGATCCGTTTTCAGTTTCTTCAGTTATCGGGTATAAGTTAGTGGTTGAGATTACCAATTGATGCTGTTCATTACTGCTATCCATCGATTTCATTAAATTGTCGGGCAGAAACTGTGAATGCAATGTGGTCATTATTCCATCGGTAGGGGCGCC
>CANIMM010000157.1 GCA_947468255.1 Chitinophagaceae bacterium
ATGGGCGCCTGCTTACTTAACTCGCCGGTAACTTTGATTGAAAAGTCGGCCACCTCCTTATTTGCCTTGCGCAAAATGGCTACTATATCCATGCCAGTACAGCCTGAAAGTGCAGTTAGCACAAAAGGCTTGGGAATAGGGCCATTATCCTCACCCCCCACTCTTTCTGGGGCATCCATAATTATGGTATGACCGTTTACCAATGCGTTGAACTGCATTTTCCCCATCCACTGAGTTTCAATTTCATGTTGTGCCATAATGATTTGATTTAAATGAATTGATAATAAAAAACTTAGTTTGCCTTTACCAATTATCAAACATAAAGATTTGATTAAACTGATTGAATGTAAAATTACCAATGGAAGAACCCATTTTTAGTGACAAATGTTACAAAGCAGCGGATGAAGGAAATAGAGAAATTGATGAACCTATAAGAAGGAATTGCTTTTTCCGAAAATTCGATCATCAAATTACCCATTTGTAAGCTAAATACATCAAGTAGTTGTATAGTGTCATTTCATACATTTATACGAATAAAGAACGCCCGATGAACAGATTGTTCATCGGGCGTTCAATTTAGTAGCTTCATAATAACAGCAGTCAGCAGCTGCTTACTGCCACCCCCCGCCTAAAGCCCTGTATATATTGGTTACTGAATTAAATTGTCTTTTTCTAGCATCTACCAATTCCAACTTCGTTGCTAGTGCATCTCGTTGTGCCATCAACACTTCCAAATAATTTGCTCTTGCTGATTTAAATAAATCATTAGAAATATCTATAGATTTTACCAACACATCCACTTCTTTAGATTTTAGGCTGTACAGTTTTTCTAAATTATTGATATTGGATAATTCATTGGACACTTCAGCAAATCCTGTCAGAATTGTTTTTTGGTAATTATACAAGGCTTCAACCTGAAGGGCATTGGCCGTATTAAATTCAGCCGTAATAGCCCTTCGGTTAACGATAGGCCCTGCAAAATCACCAACGAGTGAGTATAACAATGATTCGGGTGTTCGAAGCAAGTAGCTGGGTTTGAATGCCTGATAACCCATTGTACCGGTAATATCCAAAGATGGATAGAATTCCAATCGGGCAGCTTTTGCATCACATTTGGTAGCCAACAATTCCAACTCCGCTTGTTTAATATCGGGTCGGTTGTTTAATAATTGAGAAGGAACCCCCACTTTGATTTGAGCAGGCATTTGAGTAGAAAAAGTTCCTTTGTCACGAGTAATTTTTTGGGGAAACCTACCTAACAAAAAATTAATTTTATTTTCATTCTCAGTGATTTTTTGAAGAACATCAAATTCCAAGCTCTGAGAGTGATAAACCTGGGCTTCAAATTGCTTTACAGCCAATTCGGTGACCACAGAAGCTTCTTTTTGCACTTTTACAATTTCCAACTGGCTTTTTAGTAATTGAATGGTTGCTCTTATAATTTCCAACTCATAATCGGCTGAAAGCAACTCATAATAGCTATTGGCAATTTCAGCAACTAAATTGGTTACTACAAAGTTTTTCCCTTCGATACTTCCCAGGTACCTGGTAAATGCAGCCTTTTTAGAACTCCTGATTTTACCCCAGATATCGGCTTCCCAGCTTGCATGAAAACCCAATAAAAAATCGGTAAGATGCTCTGGAACTATTTTTCCGGGAGTAATTTCAGCAGACGCATCACCTGCGCCTTGTGACGTGTATCTACCCACTTTTTCAAGCCCCAATCCACCTCCGGCAGAAATGGATGGAAATAATTGTGCATTCCTTGACATCACCCTATTTCGGGCAATTTCAATTTCCTGTAAAGCAATTAACAGATCAGGATTATTATGAATTGCAGTGTCAATTAAGGATACCAGATTTTTATCTGAAAAAAAATCGCTCCATTTTATTTGGGCTGAGTTGACAGTGTCTTTTGCATTGCCAAAGGAAGCAGGAATTGGCATCACCTTATTCACTTGCAATTCCTTAGGTATTTTACAACCCGCATAAATCAAGCAAATCAATAAAACACCTACTGAATAAAATTTTCTACCTATTTTCATTTTAATTAATTTCTTCGGTTAATGGATTTTCTTCTTCATTTTCAATGATGGGATGTTTTTCTGAAATTCGTCCAAAAATGTAATACAGACCCGGTATAATCAGTACGCCAAAAATTGTCCCAAATAACATTCCGCCAGCAGCAGCTGCCCCGATAGTTCGGTTACCGATTGCACCAGGGCCAGTTGCAAATACAAGCGGGATTAATCCTGCTATAAAGGCAAATGATGTCATTAAAATTGGGCGCAAACGAACCGAAGCCCCAGCAATAGCAGCTTCAAAAACCGTTGATCCAGCTTTGTGTTTTTGAACTGCAAACTCTACAATTAACACAGCATTTTTAGCTAGTAACCCTATCAACATTACGATAGAAACCTGAGCATAAATATTATTCTCTAAGCCCAAAATTTTAAGCAGAAAAAACGCACCAAAAATTCCGGTAGGCAAGGATAGGATAATCGGGAATGGCAAAATAAAACTTTCGTATTGAGCAGCTAAAAGTAAATAAACAAAAGCCAAACAAATAAGGAATATATATATTGCCTCGTTGCCCCTGCCTACTTCGTCTTTTGATATTCCTGCCCAGTCAATTCCAAAACCTCTGGGCAATTTATTCTTTGCAACTTCCATAACTGCAGCAATAGCAGCTCCACTACTATAGCCCTGTGCCGGGCTGCCACTTATTTCAGATGCATTATACATATTATGCCTTGTAATTTCCGATAATCCATACGTTTTATCCATTGTCATAAAAGTAGAGAATGGCACCATTTCACCTTTATCATTTTTTACATATAGTTTTAAAATATCCTGGGGCAATGCTCTGTATTGTGGTAATGCTTGAACCATTACTTTGTATTGTCTATCATATTTTATAAAACTTGTTTCATAATTACTTCCGATAAGGGTAGATAAAGTACTCATGGCATTGTCAATGGTAATCCCTTTTTGCTGCGCTTTGTCATTGTC
Organism: Chitinophagaceae bacterium; assembly: GCA_947468255.1. Lineage (GTDB taxonomy): Bacteria > Bacteroidota > Bacteroidia > Chitinophagales > Chitinophagaceae > Ferruginibacter. Next base: position 3,013 of record CANIMM010000157.1, read on the forward strand.
AATATTCAACATGTATTGAGGGAAACTCGCACTATAAAAACTAAAAACAGAAGTTAGTTCAGGTCTTTTATTTAGCTCTTTTACAAAGTCGTTATTAACCGTTTCCATTTTTTTGTAATCCCCGGTAGCCATTTTATCTAATAGGCGTAATTCAAACCCACCGGCAGCGCCATAACCAGGCACCGCTGGAGGAGGAAAGAATTCAATAGTAGCCCCTTTGATATCCTTGCACTTCTCTTCCAACTCCTTCATTACTTCATTCATTGAATGCTTTCGTTCATCCCAAGTTTTCAAGTTAATAAGACAGGTGCCTGAATTAGCTCCAGTACCCTCCGACAAAATTTCAAAACCTGCCAAGGATGAAACTGATTTTACATCTTCTATTGTAGAAGCAATTTTTTGTATCTGAGAACTAATTGCATCTGTTCGCTCTAAAGTTGACCCTGGTGGTGTAAGTATAATTGCATAAAAAACCCCTTGATCCTCACTTGGAATAAATCCAGCAGGAATGGAATTTGTTATGCCCCATGTTGCAAAACAAAAAATTAAAAGGGCTAAAACTGTTATTACCCTTCTATTTATGATAGCACGTAATATTTTTGCATACCTGCCAAGGATCTGGTTGAACCAATTATTGAATCCATTTAAAAAACTGTTCAGTAAGTTTTTGCTTTTTTTAATACCATGGGTATTTTTGAGCATGATGGCACACAAAGCAGGTGTTAAAGTTAATGCGATGACACCTGATAAAATAATAGATGTAGCCATGGTAACTGAAAACTGCCTGTAAAAAATCCCTACCGGTCCTGACATAAATGCAACCGGAATAAATACAGCCGCCATTACCAGGGTGATAGCGATGATAGCTCCGCTAATTTCTGACATAGCCAATTCCGTGGCTGCTTTAGGCTCCAAATTATGTTCTTCCATTTTTGCATGTACCGCCTCTACCACTACAATGGCATTATCTACTACGATACCAATAGCCAGCACCAATGCAAACAATGTGATCATGTTAAGGGTAATACCAAAGAATTGCATGAAGAAGAAAGTACCTATTAAGGAAACAGGCACTGCAATAGCAGGGATTAGCGTAGAACGCCAATCGCCCAAGAATACAAATACCACCAAACTAACTAAAATAAATGCTTCCAATAATGTATGAAGTACTTTTTCGATAGAGGCATCTAGAAATTTTGATACATCATAGCTTATTTCGTAATCCATTCCTTTGGGAAACGATTCAGCTTTTATTTCCTCCATTCTTTTTTTAATATTGCGGATTGTCGCACTAGCATTACTGCCGTATGATTGTTTAATCATAATGGAAGCGGCAGGTTTCCCATTCAGCTTTGCGTATATGTCATAATAGGTACTTCCAAATTCAACATTAGCGACATCTTTAATGCGGAGTATTTGCCCATCAGAGCTAGATCTTAAAATAATATTTTCATATCCTTCCTTATTGGTAAATCTACCCGGATATTTTAAAACATATTCAAATGCCTGTGTGTTTTTTCCTGAGCTTTCACCTGTTTTTCCAGGTGATGCTTCTAAACTTTGCTCATCTAACGCTTTTAAAATCTCATCTGCTGAAATTTTATAGGCTAACATTCTATCAGGCTTCAACCAAATTCTCATAGAATATTCACGGTTCCCAAGAATATCTGCAAATCCAACTCCATCCACACGCTTGATTTCTGCAAGCAAATTAATATCTGCAAAGTTGTATAGGAATTTTTCATCTAAAGTGCTATCCTTACTAGTTAAGTTAATATACATGAGCATATTAGATTCTTCTCTTGTAATCTTTACGCCTTCTCTTACAACGATTGGTGGTAATTTATTAATTACCCCTGCAACTCTATTTTGAATATTAACAGAAGCGATATTGGGATCAACTCCTAAGTTAAACACTACCTGTATTGAAGCTGTTCCATCATTACCGGCATCTGAGGCTACGTATTTTACTCCAGGAACTCCATTAATAGCTCGTTCCAAAGGAATAACAACTGATTTGATCATTAATTCTCCATTTGCACCTGGATATTCGGCGCTGATATTTACTTTGGGTGGAGAAATAGAAGGGAACTGTGTTACCGGTAACTGGGTTATTGCCAAAGCTCCAAGCAAGGTAATGATTAGTGATATAACAATAGATAGTACTGGCCTTTGTATAAATTTTTTGAACATATATTTTGCTTTGTATGTATTAAATCTTCTATTGTTTAATTAGCTGTAACTGCGCTACAACTTGCTTTATCGGAATAAAATCAAATTGAATTTTATCATCTTCTTTTACGCTTTGAACTCCTTCCAAAAGAATTTTATCGTTTTCTGAAAGCCCTGATTCAACAACATACAAATTGGGTAATTTCTGTTTTATTGTAATATTTCTCGATTTCAATACATTGTTTTGATCCACTACATAAACATACATTTTGTCCTGGATTTCAAAAGTCGCTTTCTGAGGAATCATCAAAGCGTTTTTTATACCAATTAGCATTTGCACCCTGCCGGTTTCACCGTGTTTCAAAAGCAAATCAGGATTAGGAAATTTTGCCCTAAACGCAATACTGCCCGTGTTTTTATCAAACTCGCCCTCGATGGTTTCAATGACTCCCTTGTATTTAAGCGGTTGATTATTTGCCAATAAAAGAGTTGCTGCAGTTTTACCTTCTTTTTTTGTATTGGCCTTATAATCCAAATACTCCAGTTCAGATAAATTAAAATAAGCGTAGACATCTTTGTTGTTTGAAAGTGTGGTCAACAAAGTTCCTTCATCAATCAAGCTGCCCTTTTTAAATTTAATTCTATCAATGATGCCGTCAAAAGGAGCTATAATCTTGGTATAAGACACAAATAATGCCGCGAGCGATTCCTCCGCCTTTACCTCATCTAACTTTGCTACCGACAATGCCAATTCTGTTTGCGACACGATATTTTTTTCTGCAAGCGTTTTTACATTCTGCATTTCCAATTCCGCCGTCCTTACTTTAGTCTTTACTTTCAACAATTCAGCTTCATATTCACGGGGCCTAATGGTGAAAAGAAGTTGACCTGCGCTTACATGCTGGCCTTCATCTACATTAATAGTCTCTATGTATCCTTTCACTTTTGCGCGGATCTCAATATTTTGCAGCGATTGTATTTCTGCAACGTAATCCTTTGAGAAAGATGTATCCATCAAAAGCGGGCTTGTTACAGAATATTTACCCGCTTCCATTTTTTCTGCTTTTTTGGAATTACAAGCGGTAAAACTTACAGTGGCGCATAGGCCAATTAACAACAGTAATTTATTCATAGTATTATAATATTTTCAGAAAATAATTTTACCTGATGAGTTAGCCTATTAAATTTTTAGCAAATTTTTGAAGATGTCCTGTCTCAAACAGTAAGTCATCAGTAACCCACTTAAAAAAAATTACCTCACTAACAAAATTTCAGGTTAATACACCTTGCAAATAGGTGGAAAGGAATTAGGATAGAAAAATCAAGATTCTATACCAAATTAAAATAAGCATCAGAGCCTTAATGCCCCGAGAAAAATAAAAAGAGATGGATGGAGTTTAAAGAAGTATCTAGTAGCCCAGATGCTTTTGAAAAAGCTGTTGGAAAAGCCTGAAGTAATAAATGAATCGGCTTTATAAGCACTTTTAGATATAAGAAGATTTTTTCGTTCTGAATCATTGGTATCATCATCCGCTATAACAAACAAGTAATCATTAAAATATAGATTATTGCTTTGAGAATAATCTTGAATGGGGAGCTGCTCCTGTTGAACCAAATCAAAATTATGAGCAGGAACATTGTTCCCTGCAAATGAATAGGATGTTGGATGAAGTATTGCCAACAGAATGCCAATACTAAAAAAGATTAATTTCATAACGGCGACAAAGATATGTATAGATCTAATAGTAAAATAACTCTTTAACAGTTTATGAACAATCTTTCTGGAGCCAATTATTTCGATAGAATATGAACCCTTTTTTTTCTTTTAGAAAGGTAGAAAGAAGTTTTTTTTAAAATACAATTAACTGATTGTCAATCATTTGTATTTTAAATCCTAAATTGACAGATTGAACTGGCAGATCAATTATTCGAATTGATACTGCTTCACTTTTCTATCAGCATGGATTGGATGAAATCGGTTAATTTGTACTTATTTAATATTTCAATAGAAGTATC
>CANIMM010000158.1 GCA_947468255.1 Chitinophagaceae bacterium
ATTACCGATACAGAAAGTTTGACCGTTGCCCAGATAACCAAACTGCGCAGCCATTGCTTTGATAAGCAGGTAGAGATGAGGGTTGCTAAAAACACACTTATCCGCAAAGCATTAGAGAGCCTCGATGCTGAAAAGTATACAGGTGTTTATGATTCTTTGCACAACGTTACAGCTCTTTTATTCAGCGAAAACCCTAAAGAACCCGCTTTGATTTTAAGTGGCTTCAGGAAGGAAAGCAAAGGTGAAAAGCCTGAATTAAAAGCAGCATTCATTAATGGTGATATTTTTGTTGGCGATAATCAATTGATTGCCCTTACACAAATCAAAACTAAAAATGAATTGATTGGCGAAGTAATCGGATTATTACAAGCTCCAATTCAACGTGTATTAGGTGCTTTACAAAATAAAGATGCAGCAAGTGCAGCTGAAGTTGTAGCTGAAGCTGAAGCAGCCGCTCCGGTTGTGGAAGTTGCAGCAGTAGAAGCAGCACCCGTTGCAGAAGCAGCTCCAGCGGTTGCTGATGATGCAGTGGCTCCTGATGCAGTATAATATTCAAAAGAATATACGAAGGTGTATCCAATCATATTACCCTGGCCGGATGGGAAAAAAAGGCAACAACAATTTTTTTAAAACTCCGCCGGAGTATATAACAATGAAGGCGGAAAAAATTTAATTATTATGGCAGACGTAAAAAAATTAGCTGAAAGTTTAGTAGGCTTAACAGTAAAGGAAGTACAAGAATTAGCAGAGTTTTTAAAATCAGAGTACGGTATTGAGCCTGCTGCAGCTGCAGTAGTAATAAGTGCAGGTGGTGGCGAAGCTGCTGCTGTTGAAGAAAAAACATCTTTCAATGTAATCTTGAAAGCTGCTGGTGCTAACAAATTAGCGATTGTTAAAATCGTTAAAGAATTAACAGGATTAGGATTGAAAGAAGCTAAGGATTTAGTTGACGGCGCTCCAAAACCAGTTAAGGAAGGTGTTGATAAAGCAACTGCAGAAGAATTAAAAACTAAGTTGACTGAAGCAGGTGCTGAAGTTGAAATAGCTTAATTTACAAGTTTATAAAATAGCTTTAAAAGCCGGAGAGCAATCTTCGGCTTTTTTGTTGCTGATTAAATAATTTATTCCAATGTGTTGGTCTGAGTCATAAATATTTTGTATAATTGAAAAAATTAAAATATCCCATATGCGAATACACGTTATAGTTAGTACTGTTATACTGGTTTCATCCTTGTTATCCTGTAACATAGGCAATAAAGGCAATATCAACGGTGAACGTAATGCGGGCTTTGATAGGGCTGGTATGGATACCACCGTAAAGCCGGGTGACAATTTTTTTCAATATGCCAATGGCCAGTGGGTAAAAACAGCCGTAATTCCCGATGACCAAAGCGGTACGGGTAGTTTCTTTACTTTGTACCAAGAAAATTTAAAAAAACTGAAAACCATCCTTGAGCAGTCAGCGAAGGGAAATAAGCCAACCGGCAGCATGGAACAAAAAGTGGGGGATTATTTTTCAAGCGGAATGGATACCCTTTCACTTGAAAAAATAGGCGCTTCGCCCTTGAAGCCTGCTCTTGACAAAATTGATGCGGTTAAAAATTACAACGAATTGGTTGCCGTTATAACCCAGCTGACCCAATTGGAAGACAGTGGGTTGATGGGTTTTTATGTAGGTGCAGATGATAAAAAAAGCGAAAGAAATATTCTTATTTTAACTCAATCTGGACTTTCATTGCCGGAAAGGGATTATTATTTCAGAAAAGACAGTGCAACATTGGCTGCCCGAAACGGATTGGTAAAATATGCCAACACCTTGTTTTCCTTGACCGGAGCAGATAGTGCAAGCGCTGCAAAAGAAAGCTTGTATGTGCTAAGTTTGGAGTCTGCAATTGCAGCTGCCCACCGCACACCGGTGGCATTGCGTGACCCGCAAGCCAATTATAATAAAATGAGCTTGGCACAGCTGGAGCTGCTATCTCCAAACGTGGGATGGAAGAAGGTGTTGTCGGCTATGCATATTTCAACCGATTCTGTGAACGTCTCTCAGCCTGCCTACTTCAAGGCTTTGAGCGCCTTGTTAAAAAGCCAGCCTATTGAAGTTTGGAAGGCGAAGGTCAAGTATGATTACATTAGTGGAAATGCTTCATTGTTGAGCAAATCTTTTTCATCAGCCGCCTTTAATTTTAATAAAATATTCAATGGGCAAAAAAAGCAATCCGACCGCTGGAAGACAATGGTCAATTCGGTTGACAGGAATTTAGGTGAGTTGTTGGGGCAATTGTATGTTCAGCAATATTTCACGCCGGAGTCAAAGCGGCGAATGGATGAGTTGGTAACGAATCTGCAAAATGCATTCAAAACAAGAATTCAACAATTGGACTGGATGTCTGACAGCACCAAGGAGAAGGCCACCAAAAAATTAACTGCATTTTTAAAGAAAATCGGCTACCCAAATAAATGGAAAAATTACGACGATGTATTGGTGGATCCAAAAAATTATTTCAGTAACGCGAAAAGTGCTAGCGCGCATCGATACCATGAAATGATTGCCAAGGTTGACAAATTGGTGGACCGTACTGATTGGGGGATGACTCCTCCAACAGTGAATGCCTACTACAATCCTGGCAATAACGAAATTGTATTTCCTGCAGGTATTTTACAATTTCCCTTCTTTGATGCCCAGTCAGATGATGCCATCAATTACGGAGGTATAGGAATGGTAATCGGCCATGAAATGACCCATGGTTTCGATGACCAGGGAAGCCAGTATGATGAGGTTGGAAATTTAAAAAACTGGTGGGGCAAATCGGATGCGGTTAAGTTTAAGGAAAAAACGGGGGCGGCAGTTCAACAATACAATGGATTTACCGTATTGGACAGTTTACATGTGAATGGGCAATTAACCTTGGGGGAAAATTTGGCGGATATCGGAGGATTGGCAATTGCTTATGATGCGTTTAAGTTGACCAAGCAGGGCCGGGGGAATGAATTGATTGATGGATTTACGCCCGATCAGCGCTTTTTTCTTGGATTTGCCCAGGTTTGGAGAATAAAAAACAGGGTAGAGCAAATACGCGCCAGGATTACAACGGACCCCCATTCCCCTGAATTGTACAGGATCAATGGACCTGCCGTCAATTTCACTCCTTTTTACGCAGCATTTGGGGTAAAACCGGGTGATAAAATGTATGTAAAACCAGAACAAAGAGTTAAAATTTGGTAAGTATAAAATGAAGAAATTAGGGCATTTTTACTGAGGACAAAGCATTATGGCCCTTATTTTGCGACCTTTAATCAAAAATCAAACCAAAATCCTAAAATATCATTATAGAATTTCTATATTTAAATACTATTCCTTACCTTTGCCGTCCTTTAAATTCGGGTTAGTGGCACTCATCCTGTCTACTACTTGAAAATAGAGAACCTTCTCAGCATTAAAACGTTTTAATTACAATATGGCTGCAACAAAATCATCCGCTGCTCAGCGTATCAATTTCGGAAAAATTGAACTGCTGGCGGAAACTCCCGATTTACTCGGAATCCAGATTCAATCGTTTAAAGACTACTTCCAGTTGGAAACTACGCCAGATAAGCGTAACAACGAAGGATTATTCCGTGTGTTTAAGGAAAATTTTCCTATCACTGACACACGAAACATCTTTGTACTGGAGTTCTTAGACTATTTTGTTGATCCACCCCGCTACACCATTGATGAGTGTATTGAAAGGGGATTAACCTATGCGGTACCGTTAAAAGCAAAACTTCGGTTGAGCTGTAATGACGAGGAACACGTAGATTTCCAAACCATTGTTCAGGATGTGTTTTTGGGAAACATTCCTTACATGACTCCACGTGGTACATTTGTTATCAATGGAGCTGAAAGGGTAGTGGTATCTCAGTTACATCGTTCTCCTGGTGTATTTTTTGGACAGTCCGTACATCCCAATGGAACAAAGATTTATTCTGCCAGGGTGATTCCTTTTAAGGGTGCTTGGATGGAGTTTGCTACTGATATCAACAATGTCATGTATGCTTACATTGACCGTAAAAAGAAATTCCCTGTAACCACCTTGTTACGTTCTATTGGCTTTGAAACCGATAAAGACATACTGGAATTGTTTGGTATGGCTGATGAAGTAAAAGTTGAAAAGAAAGGTTTACAAAAATATATTGGCAAACGCCTTGCTGCTCGTGTATTACGTACATGGGTAGAAGATTTTGTGGATGAGGATACCGGAGAAGTAGTTAGTATTGAAAGGAATGAAATCGTTTTGGAGCGTGATACAGTGTTGGATCAAGAAAACATTGACATGATCGCCGAAATGGATGTGAAGAGTGTTTTTGTTCAGAAAGAAGAAGTGAGTGGTGATTATGCAATCATCTACAACACATTAAATAAGGATACTTCTAACAGTGAACTGGAAGCGGTTCAACATATTTACCGCCAGTTACGTGGTGCAGATGCACCTGATAACGAAACAGCTCGTGGTATCATTGATAAATTATTTTTCAGTGATAAACGCTACGATCTGGGTGAAGTAGGTCGTTATAAGATCAATCGCCGTTTAGGATTGAATTTCCCTATTGAGAAAAAAGTATTGACAAAGGATGATATCATTGCTATTATCAAAACATTGGTTCAATTGACCAATGGAAAGAGCGAAGTGGATGATATTGATCATTTAAGTAATCGTCGCGTACGGACCGTGGGCGAACAGTTATATGCCCAGTTTGGAGTAGGTTTGGCCCGTATGGCACGTACCATTCGTGAAAGAATGAATGTTCGTGACAATGAGGTATTTACTCCAGTGGATTTGATCAATGCAAGAACTTTATCTTCTGTTATCAATTCATTTTTCGGTACTTCCCAGTTATCTCAGTTCTTAGATCAAACCAATCCTTTAAGTGAGATCACGCATAAGCGTCGTATCTCCGCACTTGGACCGGGTGGTTTAAGTCGCGAAAGAGCTGGTTTTGAAGTACGTGATGTGCATTATTCTCATTACGGCCGTCTTTGTACCATTGAAACTCCAGAAGGACCAAACATTGGATTGATTTCTACGCTTTGCGTACATGCCAAGATCAATGATATGGGCTTTATCGAAACCCCTTACCATAAGGTAACTGAAGGAAGGGCAGATATGAAGAAAATCACTTTCCTAAGTGCTGAAGAAGAGGATCTGGCTAAGATTGCCCAGGCCAATATCACCATGGATGAAAAAGGAAACTTTATTGAAGATAGAATCAAGAGTCGCCAGACAGGTGATTTCCCTATTTTAGATAAAAATGAAGTGGAATATATGGATGTGGCACCTAACCAGATTGTTGGTTTAAGTGCTTCCTTGATTCCCTTCCTTGAACATGATGATGCTAACCGTGCCTTGATGGGATCGAATATGCAACGTCAGGCGGTTCCCTTGATTCGTTTGGAATCTCCTATCGTAGGTACCGGTCTGGAAGGAAAGGCTGCCCGTGATGCAAGGATTCAGTTGCATGCAGAAGGAACTGGTGTGGTAGAATATGTAGATGGTAATGAAATTCATGTTCGTTACAATCGCAGTGAAATGCAGCAGTTGGTTAGCTTTGAAGAAGATTTGAAAATCTATAAGGTTACTAAGTTTATACGCACTAACCAAGAAACTTGTATCAACTTACGCCCGGCTGTTGTTAAAGGACAGAAAGTGGTGGAGGGTGATTTCTTAACAGAAGGATATGCAACCAAGGGTGGTGAAATGGCATTGGGTCGTAACCTAAAAGTGGCGTTCATGCCATGGAAAGGGTACAACTTTGAAGATGCGATCGTGATATCTGAAAAGGTAGTAAAAGAAGATTTATTTACGTCTATTCATATCAGTGAGTTTGAAACAGAAGTTAGGGATACTAAATTGGGCGAAGAAGAATTAACGCCAGATATTCCAAATGTAAGTGAAGAAGCCACTAAGGATCTAGATCAAAATGGTATTATCCGTATTGGTGCGCATATCAAAGAAGGTGATATCATCATTGGAAAAATCACTCCAAAAGGTGAGAGCGATCCAACTCCTGAAGAGAAGTTGTTGCGTGCCATCTTTGGTGATAAAGCAGGTGATGCAAAAGATGCCTCATTAAAAGCACCAAGTGGTACAGAAGGGGTAATTATCAATAAGAAATTATTTCAACGTGCCAAGAAGGATAAGAATTCTAAGGTAAGAGAAAAAGCTAGTCTAGATAAGATTGAGAAGACCCATGAGAAGAATGAAAATGATATCTTAGATCTGCTGGTTAATAAATTAACCACTTTGCTGAAAGACAAGGCTACCGTGGGTGTTAGCAATAATTTTGGTGAAACCTTGATTGGAAAAGGTGCAAAATTCAACCAAAAGAATTTGGCTAATATTGACTACCTAAACGTAAATCCTTTGGGATGGACAGGGGATGCCAAAACCGATGACCTGATCAATGTATTATTGCATAATTATAGCATCAAGTTCAACGAAGAGTTGGGCCGTTATAAAAGAGAAAAATTCAACATCAGTATCGGGGATGAATTGCCTGCAGGAGTATTGAAATTAGCAAAGGTTTACTTAGCGGTAAAACGTAAGTTGAAAGTGGGAGATAAGATGGCAGGACGCCATGGTAACAAGGGTATTGTTGCCAAGATTGTTCGCCAAGAAGATATGCCTTTCCTTGAAGATGGAACACCGGTTGATATTGTATTGAATCCATTGGGCGTACCTAGTCGTATGAACCTTGGTCAAATCTATGAAACGGTATTGGGCTGGGCCGGCGAAAAATTAGGTTTAAAATTTGCCACACCAATTTTTGATGGTGCAAGTGTGGATGAAATTGCCCAAAAGATTACTGAAGCAGGGTTACCTAAGTTTGGACATACTTATTTATATGATGGCGAAACTGGTGATCGTTTTGATCAGAAGGCTACCGTTGGTATTATTTATGTTATCAAACTTCACCATATGGTGGATGATAAAATGCATGCCCGTTCAATCGGACCATACAGTTTAATCACCCAACAACCATTGGGCGGTAAGGCTCAATTCGGAGGTCAACGTTTTGGAGAGATGGAAGTTTGGGCACTAGAAGCATATGGAGCCTCTAACATATTGCAGGAATTGTTGACGCTTAAATCAGATGATATCATCGGAAGGGCTAAAACATACGAAGCAATTGTAAAAGGTGAAAATATTCC
>CANIMM010000159.1 GCA_947468255.1 Chitinophagaceae bacterium
ATGGAATGCTAGGGGTTAATATACGATTATAATAAAAAAGGCAACCATTGTTTTTAAACGATGGTTGCCTTTTACTTTATTTTAAAATTACAGCGAAAATCTCTCTCTCCAAAGGAGCATTCCACCCGTCAAATTTTTAACGTTGGAAAATCCTGCAGCCTCCAAAATTAAACATGCCTGACCACTTCTATTTCCACTTCTGCAATAAACGATGACTTCCTCATTTTTCAAGTCTTCTATTTCATCCAACTGCATGGTTTGAATTTTACCAAGTGGAATCAATGTTCCTCCGATATTAAATTCTATATTTTCATGAGGCTCCCGTACATCAAGGATATGGATTTGCTCACCTGCATTCATTCTTTCGCTTAATTGGTCAACGGTTATAGTTGTCATGGTATCATTATTTATTATTTGTTTGTAGAGAATCTTCCGGCAATATTTTTACTGAAGAAATATATAGATCCATTAATTGCCCAGAACGAATAAATATAGGTCTTTTTTCTTCATCCATGGGCTGCGGATTTTGCTTGTAGATAAATGCAGATGCAGTATCTATAATTAATCCGTTGCCAATAACACCTGCAACATTTACCCCAAGTAATGCAAGTTGTGCTGTTGCTTCTGCATAAGTTAATCCAATCAAATCAGGTACCAATGTTTCTTGGTCCATAAGACCACCTGCAATAACCAAGTTGATTCTACTACCCCATTGAACTTTAGCACCAGGTGATATTCTGTACCCTTTGAATTCTTGCTCTAAAACGGTGCCTTTCATAAAATCTGGCTTAAAGGCAGTGTCACCCAATAACAAATGGCTTCTTTTTAAGAGTTCCATCGCAAAGCCGAAACTTCTCCCCTCTAGCATTGGCATTGTTACCATCGGAGGGATATATCGGTTCACTGTAATAAATACGGTTCTGTTAATTTTAACCGTTGCACTTGGATCTGGCAATTGCTTGATGATAACACCCCGAGAAAGTGAATCAGTAAAAACAGAATCTTGAATAACAACATCAAAGCCTTTGCTTTCAAGTAAAGCAATGGATTGTTGGTAATCCTTTCCAATTACTCCAGGAACGGTGAGGTATTCTCCATGGTTGGTAATCCAACCCAATAATTGCAGTACTAAAAAAATAAGCAAAATTGCCAAACTAATTGCGGCTAAAATATTAGCCCAAATAGATTTGTTAGTAATGAATTTAAACACAGTAAAAATTTAAAATTGTATGGCAGTGATTGTAAAAACACTATTCAATTATTATACCAAAGAAAATAGTTATTTGATCAAATAAAACATTCTTCAATTAAGGTCGAATAAAATTGTTGTAAAGTCCACCCCATTGCCCTCACTTGCTGTGGAATGATACTTGCCTCACTTTGACCAGGAACAGTATTTATTTCTAACATATAAGGGTCGGCACTAGAAGCTTCAACAATAAAATCAATTCGAATTACTCCATTGCAATTAAAAATTGAGTAGGCTTTGACAGCAGCTGCTCTTATTTTTCCAGCAATAGACTCGTCCAATATGGCTGGGGTAATTTCTTGACTGGCCCCGCTATATTTTGCCTGGTAATCGAAAAATTCATTTTCAGTTATTATTTCTGTTATAGGCATTGAAATGACCTTGCCATTTGATTTAAAAACTCCAATTGTAAATTCTCTTCCCTTAATAAATTCTTCTACCAGCACCTGGTCATCTTCTTTAAAAGCTTTTTCGATCGCTTCAGATAAATCATTTTCTACATTTACCTTGCTCATACCAATACTACTTCCCCCATTATTTGGTTTTACAAATACCGGTAATGACAATGTGGAAAGTATATCATTGACTGCAAGGGATGCGTTTTTAAAAAGATGAATGGATCTAGCCACCTTAATACCTCCGAAAGCAGCTACCGCTAATGTATAGCGCTTATTAAATGTTAAAGCAGAGGTTGCTGCATTACAGGAGGTATATCGAATATTCAGACAGTCGAAATAGCCTTGTAATTTTCCGTCTTCTCCAGGACTACCATGTAATCCAATTAGGACTGCATCAAATAATATTTTATTTCCATCAACCGAGATTGAAAAATCATTTTTGTCTACAGAAACTTTATCTCCATTGGGTTTACTATAAAACCAGCCGGTGCTGGTAATATCAATCAAATAACAAATCCACTTTTCAGGGTCCATGTTATTTTGAATAGTAATGGCAGATTTATAGGAGATGACAGCTTCACCTGAAAAACCACCAGTAACCAAAGCTATATTTTTTTTCATCTGTTGTAAAAAGTTAATAATACAAAGAAACGAAATTTGAATCTACTTGAAACAATGGATTTGAGATTTGGAGCTAAAATATAAGCACACCAATTCATTACTAAGCTCATTATTCAATCCCTTCATTTTGGGATTGCAGAACAAATTTCCACTTCCCATCCGACTGCTGCTTCCAAATACTTACGTAGGTTCCGTATAAAATCGTGTCCCTATCAATTGGTTTGACGGAATACACACCATAAGTGTATCCCATATCACCCGATGAAGCAACATCGCCTCCCTTTGGTTCCCATGTCATAGTGTAAGAACTATCATATAATTGGCTAATATAATTTATAGCCTGACCTCCTACAATTGGAATGCTTGCAGGTTTTAACAAAACTCCTTTCGTATCTATAAATTGAATTAATGCGAATTTGATTCCCTTTTGCTCACTCAATTTAGAAAAAGACCGATCCGTATCCATAAGTAAAAACTTATCCTCCACTACATTATTATCTGGCTTTTTTGAAGTGCAGGAAATAAGAAAAACAAAAACAGTTATAAAAAAAAATCCATTCCTAATAGCCATAGTGATATTTTTTTATATACTATAAAAGATATAAAAAAGCGAACGTATCATCCGATACACTCGCTTAAAATTTGGATCAAAAAAGAAAATATATAGTATAAAAATTATATATTATATATGTAATTGGGATTTCTTAGCCATCAAAGCATCAACTGTTTCTTGATATAATTCATCTGGAACACAACAATCTACCGGACAAACAGCCGCACATTGAGGCTCTTCATGAAAACCCTGACATTCGGTACATTTATTAGGTGTAATATAATAGGTATCAGCACTCACAGGAGCATTTCGTTGGTCTGCATCTACTACCGTGCCATCCAACAGCGTATAAGAACCTTTCACTGTTGTTCCGTCTGCAATCGCCCATTCAACACCACCTTCATAAATTGCATTATTGGGACATTCAGGCTCGCAAGCACCACAATTAATACACTCATCAGTTATTTTAATAGCCATTTCTTTTGATTTAGAGTTTAGATAATGCGAAATTTGATTTTACAAAATAAGTTTATAAGGATGAAATTACAAAATCGAATTGAATTATTAATACAACTTAAAGAATATTTACTAGCCAACACCCAAGAATGGCAGGAAGTAAAGCAAATTGCCGCTATTCATAACGGTTGGTTTACCCTTGATTTCATTGATTTATCCCTAAAAAACATAATTGAGCAATTTTTGGGGCATAATGAGCTACAGAATTGGGTAAATAGCTATTCTATACCGGAATTGAAGGCGCCTAAAAATGTAGGAATTGTGATGGCAGGAAATATTCCTTTGGTTGGATTTCACGATTTTTTAGCTGTATTCCTCAGTGGGAATATGCAAACTATTAAATTATCGGAAAAAGACGACCAATTGCTTAAGCATCTAGTAGAAAAAATGGGTGAATGGGATAGTACCACAAAGCAATATATTTCATTTGCCCCTATGCTAAAGGGTTGCGATGCATATATCGCTACAGGCAGCAATAATAGCGCTCGTTATTTTGAGCATTATTTTTCAAAATACCCAAGTATAATCCGCAAAAATCGAACCTCTGTAGCAATCCTTCAAGGAAATGAGACCATTGCGCAACTGGAAAAATTGTCAGATGATATCCATGTATTTTTTGGATT
This sequence comes from Chitinophagaceae bacterium, assembly GCA_947468255.1. GTDB lineage: Bacteria > Bacteroidota > Bacteroidia > Chitinophagales > Chitinophagaceae > Ferruginibacter. The sequence goes on from CANIMM010000159.1 coordinate 3,961, forward strand.
GGGATGTAGAAATGTCACTAAAATTTTTGTTCCGGAAGGGTATGATTTTGTCCCCCTTTTAGGATCATTTCATCGGTATAAATACTTTGCGGATCACCATAAGTATAAAAATAATTATGATTATAACTTATCTATTCAGCTGATGAATAACCGCTATTATATGACCAATGAGAGCACTTTATTGGTAGAAAACGATTCCATTTTTTCCCCGATTAGTCAGCTTAACTATAGTTTTTATACGAACCAGCAAATGGTTTTGGAAACGTTGCGTAATAATGAGTCAGTTCAATGTATCGTTGGACTGGATATACCTTTTGGTATGGCACAGCAACCAGGGTTAAGTGATTATGCCGACGGAATTGATACGATGGGATTTTTACTAAATTTATAATGGTAAGGCGATCGGCCTCCTAATTAATTGTTAAAGCTGACAAGGGGTAATTTGCATTTTGTCAGGGCATCGTTACTTTGTACTGATAGGCATGTTAATTGATAATTAGTAAATTTTATTATTGACAACAAATTTTATAAATTATGAAATTTAAACAGGTATGCTACACAGTTGCTATCAGTGCCTTTACCACTTTGGGGGTAATGTGGGGCTATAGTACATTTTTAAAAAACAGTAATACTTTTGGCGGACAAGAATACGGTGTAATTCCCTCCAATTATAAGTATACTAAGCTTACGGATAATACTACTACTATTCCACCGGGTGCCATTGATTTTACCCAATCTGCTGCTGCTGCATTGCCAACGGTAGTGCACATTAAAACTAAAACCAATGCGAAGCAAGTCAGTAATAATTTACCTAAAAATCAGCGACCTAAAAACCCTTTTAGCGACTTTTTTGGTGATGATATGATGGAACAGTTTTTTGGTAATCAAAGAGGTGGTTATGTACCAGAACAAAAGGCTTCGGGATCGGGCGTAATAATTAGTGCAGATGGCTACATTGTTACCAATAATCATGTTGTTGAAAATGCTGACGAGCTCGATGTAACCTTGAGCAATAAAAAATCCTACAAAGCAAAAGTTATTGGTAGGGATGCCGCTTATGACCTTGCTGTTATCAAAATTGAAGAAGCAGGATTGCCTTTTTTATTATATGGAAATTCGGATGACGTAAAAATTGGCCAATGGGTATTGGCATTGGGCTATCCGCTGAATTTGGAAACTACTGTTACAGCGGGTATCGTTAGTGCCAAAGCAAGAAGCCTTGGGCTGAATAAAGGCACCAAGACCAATTCACCAGTAGAGTCCTTTATTCAAACAGATGCAGCCGTTAACCAGGGTAATAGTGGTGGGGCTCTCATCAACACGAATGGTTTGTTAATTGGTATCAACTCTGCCATAGCATCCCCAACAGGATATTATTCCGGCTATTCCTATGCAATACCTGTCAATATTGTAAAAAAGGTAGTGGATGATCTGATCAAATATGGTAATGTTCAAAGAGGATATTTAGGAGTGGCTACAGCCAATACCAATGATATTCCTGAAGATGCCAAAACAAAAATGAACTTAAATTATAAAGGAGATGGGCTGGTAATAACTGAGGTTTCTGCCAGCAGCGGTGCTTCAGATGCTGGATTAAAAAAGGGAGATATAATTAAAACTGTAAACGGAGTTGCTGTTACTTTACCCTCAGAATTACAGGAATTGGTAACTAGATACAAACCAAGTGATAAAATTACAGTGGTATTTTCACGAAACGGTTCGGATAAAACAGTGGTTGCCACATTAAAAAACAAAGCAGGCAATTTTGATCTCGTTAAAAATGAGAACTCAGCCCTATCTAAATTGGGTGCCGAGTTTGTTACCCTCAATCCAAAAAAAGCAAAAGAATATGGAATCCCTGGTGGTGTAGTGGTAAAGAAAATTACGGATGGTGCATTAAGTGATCAAACTAGAATGAGAGATGGATTTATCATTGTAAAAGTGGACGATACCGAAGTTAAAAATTTGGAAGACCTAACCAAGGTATTGGGGAATTCTAAAACAATTACGATTAGTGGATTTTATCCTGGTTATGATGGTTTATACGACTATCCGATTACCTTGGAATAGATGTATTCTAGTACATTAAAAAGGCGCATTGGTTATTCAATGCGCCTTTATTATTATTAAAATTGTCCCTTCCTGAAATATACTATTGAAAACTATTTTTCAAAAACCAAGTAATCCCATGGGTTAAGATCAAAAGATTTGTTTTCAGAAAAATCATGTTTGTTTATGGAAAAAATATCAATAAAATTTCCATTCAGGCGAACATCATTTACTACGCAATTCACCCTTTGATTACTCATATTTAGCAAAACCAATACTTCATGATTGCCATTTTTTCGCAAATAAGCCAATACATTATTTGCTGCATTGGTTTGTAAAGAAATAGTAATCGATTCAGTATCTCCAGCCCTAAGCGCAGGATTGGTTTTTCGAAGTTTCAATAAAGTCTTGTAAAAATCATGCAATTCATATTGCTCCCCCCATTCAATCACATCTTTTTCAAAAAATTGCAACCTTTTCAGATTGGGCAATTCCTGACCACTATAGATCAATGGTATTCCTTCCCAGGTAAAACTGTGTACTGCAAAGGCTTTAGCAGCAGCTCCATATTTTTCATATTCTGTTCCATTCCAGCTATTTTCATCGTGGTTAGCAGTAAACCATAATTTAATATCCGTCTTTTTTTCCGTATGCGCATACCGATGTAATATTGAATCCAGTATATTTTTATCGGGATGATGCTTATAAAAATCTTCTGTTTTGTGCATCCATGTCCAGGTATAACATGCATCAAAAGCATGGTAATAATCTGGATTTTCAAGCGGGTCAGATTCGGCTAACCAAAATAATGTTTTTGTTTTTTCAAGTGAAGCCCTTGCTTCCATCCAAAAATCAAGCCGTACCCAAAAAGCCAAATCGCAACGATATCCATCAATATCGCATTCTGTAATCCAGTATTTCATCGCATCGATCATTGCCTTTCTTAAATGGGTATTATCATAATCTAATTCAATAATATCGTCCATTCCGCTGGCAATTTTAAAATCACCTGTTGCAGTATCTATTTTATAGTATTCAGGATGCGTAACGGTCCACACATGATCCCAACCAGTGTGGTTAGCAACCCAATCAATGATCACCTTAAAACCCATCTCATGGGCGAGTTTAACCAGTGATTTAA
>CANIMM010000160.1 GCA_947468255.1 Chitinophagaceae bacterium
CTTATCCATTGCTGTCATCCTTGCACCATGCTCACTTGCATTGGCATCCAATACCGCTTTGAATAATTGCGTGTTTAAAATTTTAGGCATCAACTCCCGAATCAAGATTTCCTTGTCTGGCTCAAATATAAAATCGGCCTTTTTTTCACCTGCCTGCTTTTCTAATTTTTGTACCGGTAAAAATGGCTCTGCAACAAATACCTGCGTACCAGCATTTTTAAATTCGCTATATACCAATTCAACTGCATCGACTTCCTTATTTGAAAATGCCTCCATGGCATAGTTGGCTGCTGCCTGCACTTTGTCAAAACTGAGTCCTGTAAATATATCCCAATACCGATCTACTACTTTAAATCCGCCTTTGGTGAAATGCTCATATCCTTTTTTACCAATTGGTAAAATCTGCACATTGCCTTTGGCCTGCTGGCTGCTATATTTATCCTGGATTACCTGACGGGTTAGTTTAATCAGATTGCTATTATATCCACCACATAATCCCCTGTCGCTGGTAACAATTATAACGAGTACTTTTTCTACCGCTCTTTCGGTAGCTAGGGCCAAGTTAATGTCCCCATCGCTATTGCTAACGATATTGCCCAATACTTCCTGCAACTTCTTTGCATAAGGACGCATTTGGGTAATCGCATCCTGTGCACGGCGAAGTTTAGCAGCACTTACCATTTTCATGGCTTTGGTTATTTGCTGGGTACTTTGAACACTTTTAATTCTATTACGAACTTCTTTTAACGCTCCTGACATATCAAGGATAAATTATTAATTGAATAGTTGCTTTTCGGGGGGCAAAGGTAGGGCAAAAAACAATAAAAATAGGGAGGCTTATCAACAATAAATGACCAAAACTGCTGCTTTTGTACAAAAAATGGACAAAAAAGCAGCCATCTGACCGCATCTACCCCAATAGCACCCCATTGCAATTAGCCTGACCTACCCGATCAGCCCCCTATTTTGACTACCGCTGGCACTGAAAGCTACTCAAATTAGCGCTGCCCTCTTCCTCAAAATTTAAATAGAACCCTAGCCGCTGATTTTAATCATACTTATTACAAATAATCATCATATACTGAACTGACAATTGTTTATACTTTCAAAAAATAAACCAGCCCTGCGATATTCCATTCTTATCCAATCTATTACAGCGCTAACAAACGCAACACCTGATTTGCAGACTTTAAAAAAAGGGAGCAGGCAAATCCAATTCAACACCTCAATTAATTTAATTACAAAATGGCAAACATGGAACTCAATGATGTGCAAATCTTACTGGTAGAAGACAATGATGATGATGCCAAGCTAACGATTCATGCACTCGAAAAAAACAAAATGGAAAAAAACCTCGTCCGGCTCAAAGATGGGGAAGAAGCATTGGATTTTATTTTTGCCTCCGGAAAATTTTTAGAAACCAGAAACATCGCATTTCCACCCAAGCTAATATTGCTGGATATTAGAATGCCCAAAGTAAATGGCATAGAAGTATTGCAAAAAATAAAATGCGCACCACTTACAAAAGCCATTCCAGTGGTAATCCTTACCAGCTCAAAAGAAGATCCGGATATACAAAAATGCTACAACCTGGGCGCCAATAGCTATGTAGTAAAACCAATCGATTTTGAAAAATTTGCCCTTACCATTAAAGACATCGCCTACTATTGGTTAAAAGTTAACCAACCTCCCTCACTTGAAAATTTATACTTGTAGTGAGGAGATGGTGGCCGATATTTTTTCAAAGTCAAGAGCACTTTAGTTTACAAACAAATTTGCTAGCAGTTGATCCAATCAAACAGCTTGTAAAAAATAAAATCATTTTCAAAAGCAGTAAATAAAATGGACAATCAAATAGCAACAAAACCAGATGAGCCATTGCAATTGGAAAACGCAATAACAAAGCAGCAATTGGCTGAAACAAAGACTGTGCTCAATGAATCCAAAATACCTTATCAGGCAATCCTAGAGGAAGTAACCCAAAGCATAGCCATCATCTCAGACGAGGGACTAATACTATACGCGAATGCAAAGTTGGCCGAACTGATAGGAATCCCATTGGAACAACTAGTGAGCTCAAATTTCATTAGCTTATTGGAGGGTGACCAGGTAGAACCATTTAAAAATTCATTAAAAGATAAACACCAACAACGATTTAGCAGGGACATCATTTTCCGGAGAGCAGATAACAAATTACTATCACTTCACCTATCCATCAGCCAGCTTTCAGATAAGGAATTCGATAATCACTGCATTATTATAATCGATCGGACCGAAATAGTGAAAACCGAATCAGAATTGCAACAGTCAATAAAGTCACTTGACGAAAAAAAAAGCGAACTAATTATCAACAAAGAGCAATTATCAGCCTCAAAGAAAACTGTTGAAGAATTGCAGGAAAATGAATTGGTTTCAAAAATTTCAGCAGAAAAAGTTAACAAGGAACTATTGAATGAAATTGAAGCACGGTCAAATACTGAATTGGAGCTTAAGAGAAGCCAAGCATTAGCCAACCAAATCATCGCCAAAAGCCTAGACAGTATTAAAATATTAGATGCTGAAGGAGAATTATTGCTGATGAGTGAAGGGGGACAAAATATAATGGATATTCAAGACTTGTCAACTTATCTAAACAAACCCTGGCTAAATTTTTGGAAAGGAACAGAAAATGAAAAAGCCCTAAAAGCTTTAACCACAGCTCAAAATGGAGGCTTAGGGAAATTCGAAGGTTTTCGGGCAACAGAAAAGGGCAATCCAAAATGGTGGGAAGTCGTCATTAGTCCCATCAAGGATGAGCAGGGGAAAGTATTTCAACTGCTAGTGATTACACGCGATATTACTGAACGAATCAATTATGAAGAAGCCATTTCTAAATCAGAAAGCAACCTTAAGGCTGTATTTGAAAATTCAACAGAAGGTTTTTTACTGATGGATAAAAACCATACTATTTTGGAATTAAATACTGCAATGGAAAAAATAATTCTGAAAATTGAGAATATACATATACAGAAAAACAAAAATATTCTCATTGATATACCAAAAGAAAATCAAAAAATTTTTTTAGACCGCTTTCAGGCAGTTGTAAATGGGGAGAAATTTACATTTGAAAATACATATCCCCAATCGGATGGCAATAAAATTTGGATCGAATCAAAACTTTACCCAATTATCAATTTGGAGCAAAGCATCATTGGTGTATGTATTGCAATGACAGATATTTCGGAAAGAAAAAAGTCGGAGCTCGCTATACTTCAAGCAAAGAAATTTTATGAGAATCTGATCGATCACTCAAATACTCCCATCATTATTTGGAATCCAGCATTCAAGATTACCCATTTTAACCTCGCTTTTGAAATGACTACGGGGATCGCAGAATCGGAGGTTATGGGTAAAACCATTGAAGAATTTTTTACTAAAATAACTAGCAAAAAAAATATTGAACAAATTATCCAAAATTCGAATAGTGAAAATAGACAACCGCTTGAATTTGAAATTACACATTCAGATAAAACTATCAAAACCCTACTTTGGACAAGCTCAAAGCTATTTAATGAAAATGGCAAAACGCTCATTTCCACCATTGGCCAGGCACTGGATATCACAGAAAGAAAACTAAAGCAATTGGAATTAAAAGAAAGTGAACAGCTTTATCGTACCCTCTTTGAAAACATGTTGAATGGCTTTGCCCTTTGTAGATTAATTATTGAAAATGGAAAACCGGTAGATTATATTTACCTAACAGTAAATAAAGCTTTTGAAGCTCAAACAGGACTAAAGAATGTGGTTGGCAAAAAGGTCTCTGAAGTAATACCGGGAATTCACGAAAAAGACCCGAAAGTACTCGAAACCTTTAGTCGGGTGGTCAAGACAGGACAGCCTGATAAATCTGAACTGTACGTTTCCACTTTAAAAGCATGGTTCATTGTTTCATCATACAAAACAATGCCCAATCATTTTGTAATAATTTTTGATTCAATCACCGAACGCAAAACAGCTGAAGCGAAATTAATTGAAAGTGAAGCGAGGCTCAAACTTAGCCTTGAAACAAATCAAACGGGTGTTTGGGAACTTAATTTAGAAGACAATAACATTGTTCGCACTACCACCCATGATAAAATATTTGGGTACGAGAGCCTTCTGCCAAAATTTACTTTAGAAACATTTACAGAACATTTACTTCCAGCCGATCTTGGCTGGGTTAACAAAATGGTAAAAGATGCTATTGAGGCAAAAAAGGAATTTAAGCTTGAAGCACGTATCCGTCGTGCTGATGGAGCTATCCGATGGATTTTTGCAAGAGGCACTCCAAAGCTAAATTCGGAAGGAAAGGTAGAAAGTCTACTAGGCATTGTACAGGATATCACTGAACGAAAATTGAATGATGAAGCGCTAGCTAAGACTGAAAACAACCTCCGGTCATTATTTGAAAATACACAGACAGGTTATTTATTAATGGATACCAATTTCACCATCGTGGAATTCAATAAATTAATGGAAAAGTACTTTACTATTGCTGATAATAAAACATTAAAAAAGAATGAAAATATTTTAAATTCCCTAATGAATGAACGACAGGAATCCTTCAGCAAATCATTAAAGGAAGTTTTGAATGGATCAAAATTAAATTACGAAATTTCCTTTTCGCTACCCGATGGAACGCTCCTTTGGTTAGATTCAAGATTATATCCTGTAACTAATCCGGATGGTAAAGTAATGGGGGCATGTATGTCGTATGAAGATGTAACTAAACGAAAATTTGACGAGCAAAAAATTCAGGAATTAAACAAGACCCTAGACAAAAAAGTATTGGAACGTACGGCACAGTATGAGTCACTAAATAAAGAATTAGAAGCTTTTTCCTTTTCAGTTTCACACGATCTAAGAGCGCCACTAAGGGCCGTTAATAGCTATGCACAAATACTAGAAGAAGAGCAAAAAGACAAGTTAAACGAGGACGGACAGCTCATGCTGAAAAACATTAAAAACAATGGGCAAAAAATGGGAAGGCTCATTGATGACCTGCTAGCATTTTCACGCTTAGGTAGACAGGAAATCAAAAAGGTGCAGGTTAACATGAATGAATTAGCCAGCACAGCTATAGAGGAACTAAATCGACTATTACCCAATCACGCAGCTATTCAGCTAAGTCCCTTGCCGGAAGTGGAAGGTGATTATACCTTGCTTTATCAAGTAATGATTAACCTGGTAGGAAATGCCATCAAATATTCTTCTAAAAAAGAGAAGCCTGTTATTACTATTTATGCAGAACAAAAAGAGGGGAAAACCATCTTCACTATAAAAGACAATGGGGCTGGTTTTGATATGCGCTTTGCAGAAAAATTATTTGGAGTTTTTCAGCGATTACATTCCGAACAAGAATTTGAAGGCAATGGGGTAGGTCTAGCCATTGTACAGCGGATTATTAACAAACATGGAGGAAAGATATGGGGAGAGGGAAAGGAAAACGAAGGAGCTAGCTTTTATTTTACACTTAACTAAAATGACACATCATGGAAATTGCAGCAGAAATCATCCTGGTAGAAGATAATCCAAGTGATGCTGATTTAATCAAGCGAGCATTAAATAAGAATAATGTAGCCAACAAAATTCTTCACTTAAAAGATGGCCAAGAAGTAATTGACTATCTATTTGGCGAAGGACAATGGAAAGGCCGGACAACAACCAATACCCCAAAAGTAATTTTACTCGACCTTAAAATGCCCAAGGTAAGTGGCATTGAAGTGTTGAAAAGAATAAAATCAAATCCAGAAACAAAGGGTATCCCTGTGGTAGTACTTACCTCCTCAAAAGAAGACCCCGACATTAAGGAGTGCTACAAACTAGGTGTAAACAGCTATGTGGTAAAACCAGTGGGCTTTGAGGACTTTTCAAGAACTGTTGCCCAGTTAGGGCTCTATTGGCTGTTAATTAATCAACAGCCCAAATGGTAATGCCTACACAGCAGCAAGAACATAAAATAAATATTTCCAACCAACCAAAAGGCATGAGCGAATATGGCATTCTACATGTGGAAGATTCCCTGGCAGATTCGGACCAAATAAAATGGCTGTTAAAAAAAGCAGGCATTCATTTTCGTTATTTTTTGGCAACAGATGAAAAAAGTTTTCGCGAGGGGCTTCAAAAATTTATTCCGGATGTAATTTTATGCGACCATACCCTTCCTCATTTTAACTCTACGCTGGCTTTTGAAATTTGTCAACAACAAAAGCTGGACATCCCTTTTTTGCTCGTAACAGGAACCGTTTCGGAGGAGTTTGCCGTAGAAATGATGAAAAAGGGAGTAGCCGATTATTTGCTAAAAAGAAATTTAAATCGCTTGCCATTGGCCATCACCCATGCGATCGAAAATAGAGCCAATGATCGCATTGTAAAAAAAATACAATTTAACCTACAGCAATCCGAATCGCAGCTGCGAACCATTTTTGACAATGCTACTGTTGGTCTTATTTTACTAGATACAAAGGGAACGATTGTTCAGCTCAATGAACTGGCCAACGAGTTTATACAACTCGCATTTGGGAAGTCTGCACAAGTTAATACCCCCCTCCTGCCGCTAGGCGAAAATATCAAAGTACAATGGGCATCCAATTTTGAAAGGGTATTGGCCGGCGAAGCCATCTGGCAAGAAACCCAATATCCACAAGCGCATGGTGAAAGTAGCAGCTTTAGTATCCACTTTAGTCCTGTTAAAAATGAATCAGCAAAAATAGTGGGCAGCTGCATGACGATTGAGAATACAACAGAAAGAAAGAAAGCAGAAAGTCAACTCCAACAATTAAACGAAAATTTACAACATCAAACCAAACTTTTAAAGGCATCCAATGAATGGCTGGAGCATTTTGCCTATGTGGCTTCGCACGATTTACAAGAGCCCTTGCGCATGGTGAACAGCTACCTTGGCTTGTTGAAAAAAAATTATGATCCCTTGCTGGATGAGAAGGGAAAAAAATACATTTCGTATGCAGCCAATGGCGCCACCAGGATGCGGCAAATCATAACCGACCTGCTTGAATTTTCAAGAGTAGGAAAAACAATCAATGTACCAGAAAATATCCAGCTCAATGAATTAGTAAATGAAGTACTCCAATTGTTTAAAAAAGAAATGAACGAAAAAAAGC
>CANIMM010000161.1 GCA_947468255.1 Chitinophagaceae bacterium
AATGGTACAGCCTCCAAAACCACCACCCATCAGTCTTGAGCCAATTACAGCTGGAAATTGCTTTGCCTGATCCACTAAAAAATCCAATTCAGCACAACTTACTTCATATAATTTACTCAGCCCCTCATGTGTAGCAAACATCAATTTTCCAAATCCTTTCATATCACTTGACTGTAATAATAAAGCCGCTTTTTTGGTACGACCAATTTCTTCTACCACATATTTGCAACAATTATATACTTCCAATGACATACTGCTTTTTCCGATTTCCATTTCATCTGCCGTGGCAATGTCACGGAATGATTGAATAGGAAGCATTGATCGTAAAATGGCAAGTCCTTGTTCACAACGTTGTCTGCGAATATTGTATTCTCCTGCTGCAAGAGAATGATGTACCTTAGAATTAATCAACACAATTTTATATCCTACTTTCAATAAAGGAAAATACTCATGCTGCAAACTTTTACAATCTACCAGCATCACTTGATTTTTTTTCCCCATCATATTGGCAAACTGGTCCATAATGCCGCACTGCACATTGGGGAAATTATGCTCCGCCCGTTGGCAAAGCAAGGCCAGCTCTAACCTACTGAGACCAATTGCAAACATTTCATTCAATGCAAAAGCCAATCCCCCTTCTGCCGCTGCTGAAGAACTCATGCCAGAACCTAGTGGAATGTCACCACCAAAAACACAGTTAAATCCCCGGATTGAAATTCCGAGTAAGGCGATTTCATTTACAACACTAAGTACATAGTTTCGCCAGCCTTCATTGATTTTGATATCATTAACTGAAACGGTATACTGCTCATCAAAATCAATGGCATAAAATTGAATGCTATCCGTTTGATTTTCAGCGATGGCAAAGTAAATTCCCTTGTCAATTGCTGCCGGCATAACATACCCATCATTATAGTCAATATGCTCACCTATAAGATTGATACGCCCTGGAGAAAAATACAATTTGGGGGATCCAGTAAATTTTTGGGCAAATTTTATTAAAACCGATTCCGCAACAATGTTCATCAAAATATCTGGATCTGAGAAATGAATAATTTAAAAATTAGCCAAATATAATATTTTGAGGTCATATCCCAATAATTAAATAATTGTTTACCAAAGCTTTAAGAAAAAAGCAAACCTTCGATGGTCAAAACCTAAAAAAAGATCCCCCCTACTCAAAAACCTGACGAAATTCAAAGATTCCTGCCTTGCAGTCAGCTCAGTTAAAAACCCCTATCAGGGCAACCAAATCATAAAGATGAATCCAATCCATTTTTCAAATGCACGGTTTCTCCCTTGCTCATTTGAAATTTCAAAATAGTATCCCTTAGCGCATACTTCTTTTGAACCCCCATAAAAACAAATTTGCTGAATGGAAGTTTTAATTGGAGCAGCCCCCCGGCTGCTGAGGTGATAATCACCTCTTTGGTCCGTCCATTTTCCATTGAGGCAGAAACCAAAAAAGCGCCCTCTGTCCGCAGTGTGGTGAAGGACAATTTTTTCCAATCAGCAGGTATCGCCGGAAAAATTTCAATATAGCCATTGCTGCTTTGAATCAGCATTTCATGAACCCCCTGTGCAAAGGCAAAATTACCTTCCAAGGTAAATGGCCGATAGGTGAAGTTGGAGAATTGGCCCCCGCGTTGATCACCATTTAAATGAAAACTATTGATAGACACAAAATTATTGGCAAATATTTTCAACATCCTAGCTGCGCTATCTCCCTCTCTAGCCCTTGCATACAAATTAGCCGCCCAGCTAAACGAAAAACCGACCCATTCCCTTGTTCCCTTTTGCTCCATCCACCGCAGACTTTTATCCATGATGATTTTGTCTGAAGGATTTTCTGCATTGAGTAACCCCAAAGGATAAATCGCCATCAAATGTGCGTGATGACGGTGAGATTCTTCTAAGTTTTGGTTGGGGCCAATGGTAAGCCCCGTATGATTGGTATCCAGCGGTGGAAACATTTCAGCCCCGCTCAAATAAGGGCGATTGCTTTTTTCCGTTGAGTTACTTAATACATCCTTATACTGGCGATACAAACTTTTCACCAGGGAAAGGTCATAATTGGTAAACTTCGCAAACCATGCATGGAGGCTGTTATTATTATATTCCGGGGAAGAACTGAGGGGTAATTGATATTGATTACTAACGGTATCGAGTACTCGAATATTAGCAAGATATTGGGCAACCGCTTCAAAATAAGGTCGGCATTGCTCTTTTAAAAAGTTTTTATCCATGCCATATTTCCACTGCCAGTAAAAATGTTGGGCCAGCCAGATACCGGTAGTAGGACTCATTGAATATTGTATCCATCCACCCATCGGTTTTCCGCTGATGGTAGTTACGCCCGGCACATTGAGGCCATCCACCCCAAAATACTGCTTGGTCCATTTTCTATTTTCAGCTCTTACCTTCCACATCCAATTGGTATAAGAGGCGGTAAGATCCAGATGATTTCCGGTGTACCCAGGCCAGTAACTTAATTCCGTATTCAGATCGTGGTGAAAATCTCCTTTCCATGGTGGAAGATTCCCATTGTCTGCCGTCCAGATAGCTTGCAAAGAAATGGGAGGGGTATTGCTTCTGGCAACAGATCCAAATTTGTACATCTCCAGGTAATATTGTTTTGCTATGGTTGTATCAGGAATGGAAATAGCAGAACGACTCCAATAGTTTTTCCACCAGGCAATATGAAAAGCCAATGCAATATTGGTATTCGGCAAATTATTGATGGAAGGGATGCTTGCCTTTTTATTATTCGTAATGGTCCACTGCCCGATTATTTTATTGCCTATTTTTTTCCATTGCACCAATACTTCATAATAATTTCCATCCCAGGTAGGCTGGTGATAATGGAGGGAATTTTTTTCAGCTATCACCGATCCTTTTGCATAGCCCAATCTTTCCAACCCCTGCCCTTCCACACTGTTGTTTATCTTTCCTTTTACAGCTGAGTGATATGCTGGAATGATGATGGTGGGTTCTATTTCATCCTTGCAATTATCAAAACTAAAATAGCCCACTTGATTAACCGCATGAACGTAGTTGGTAAATATTACGCCATTTTCAAATTTTACTGTATTCAATGCTTTGGTAATATCCAATTCATTTTGCACTACTTTGCCAAACTTGCTCAGATCAAACTCGATGGCGGCACCCGGTATTTTAGTAGGAGCGGAAAATTTTTCATAGGGCACATCACCCATTTTTTGGACGGTGTCATATACCCCTTTTATGACCTGCTCTTTTACCCATTTAAAGCGAAGTTTTTCTATCTCAGGCATTGGGCGATCGTCCCAGAGGTCTACCCTGTCGATGGATATCCTAACCCTATTCTCTTTTTTCCAAACCAAAGCGCCCAGCCAACCATTACCCAGCGGGATGGCTTCATCCCAACGATTCGCAAGGGACTCAAACGAAAGATTGTCCTTCACGGTAGGCTGTGCAATTGCAGCTACGCTATAAAAAACAAACAAGACAATTGCAAACCAATATTTCATAAATACTATTTTTAGTAACTGAGTTAAATTTAAAATTGCGGCAATACCAACTAGATTTTTTTATTGAAAAAGGCTATTTTATTTGTACTAAAGATTTATTGAGCTAGTCTTGCTGCTGGTCTTACTGCTGATCCTATTTGATGCGTTAATCCATCTCCTATTTCTTTTCTATATTTTTCAGCAATGGCTATTAGCTGACTTACTATTGCTGGATGCTGGTCCTTCATATCCCTTTCTTCCCCGGGATCGGTTCTTAGATTATACAATGACAAGCTTACCGAATCAGATCCATATTTGCCTGGAAAACCATCGCCTCCGATGGCCCCAGGTTTACCATAGGTTTGAGAAATGGCCGGAAAAACCAATTTCCAATTTCCCTTTCTAATTGCCTTCAAATTATTTTGATCGTAATAGTATACAAACTCATCTCTGGGATTTGCATTGGGTGTTCCCTTCAATAAATCGAGGATGTTTACACCATCAATTTTTTTGGAAGGAAGTGATGCTTTGCATATTCCCGCAAGGGTAGGTAGAATATCCATGGTGGTAGCCAAATTATTGCAAATGGTGCCAGGTGCAATTTTACCGGGCCAGCTCATAATACAGGGCACTTTTAAACCTCCATCCCAAGCCGTTCCCTTACCCTCCCGTAGACCTCCCGAACTGCCCGCATGATTTCCAAAAGTTAGCCAGGGGCCATTGTCACTTGTAAAAATGACCAAGGTGTTTTCAGACAGTCCATTTTCCTTAAGCGCTTTAACCACTTCTCCTACCGACCAATCTACTTCCTGCATCACATCTCCAAATACCCCAGCCCCACTGCTTCCTTTAAAAGATGCAGCGGCGGCAATAGGCACATGTACCATTGCATGGGCCAGATAAAGAAAGAAAGGCTTTCGCTTATTTTTTGCAATAAATTGAACAGCTCTTTCCGTATACATTTTGGTAAGTTGAGATTGGTCATCCAGTGTTTTCAGTGTTTTGATAATCTTATTTCCCTGATACAATGGTAAGAGTGGATAAGTAGATCGATAACTCGACGTATCTGTCCAAGGCTGTCCATCATAATATACTGGCCACATATCGTTTGAATAGGGCAAGCCGAAATATTCATCAAATCCCTGCTGAAGAGGCAGGTAAGGTTCTCTACTTCCCAAATGCCATTTACCCACCATTCCAGTTGCATAGCCTTTTGCTTTTAACAGTTCTGCGATGGTTTCTTCTTCTGGATGTAGCGCAATTTTACTACGATGATCCAATGCACCACTGATACCAATTCTAGTGGGATAACATCCTGTAAGCAATGCGCTTCGAGAGGCACTACACACAGCTTGGGCAACATAAAAATTGGTGAATCGCATTCCACCAGCAGCAAGTTGATTGATATGGGGAGTATGGTAAGGCCCGCCGCCATAGCATTCAGGATCGCCATATCCCATATCATCCATAAAAATGATTACCACATTCTGTTTTACTGGGCTGGGCGCATTTTTAAATGCTGGAGACTTAAAACTGTTTAAAAAAAACAGCGCGATAAAAAGAAAAAATAAAGAACCCCAGTAAATGATTGACTTTTTCATGTTTAATTTATTTTCTTGTATTACCCTGCTTTATATTTTGTAACAACTTGACTAATTCGCTGAGTTTTTGAGGATATTTTTCAGCAAGGTTATTTTTTTCACCGATATCATTTTTCAGGTCATATAATTGTGCCTGCTGACTGTTTCCCAACGCTGTATTGGTGAGTACATTCATAGCCTGCTCATTATTGGGTTCTATGTATTTCCAGTTGTCTTGTACAATAGCAATTGACTGCAACCCTTGTTCAACCAGCACCTTTCTTGCATTGTGAGATTTTCCTAGCAGTGCACTGAGCACGTCTTCACTATCCATTGCTTCCCCGGCAGGCAATTTTATTTGTAGCATACTTGAAAAGGATGACAGCAAATCCATCTGACAAATCATCGCATCAGAAATGCCCGGTTTAATTTTTGCCGGCCAGCTTACAATATAAGGCACCCTTGTACCTGCTTCAAAAATACTGTATTTCCCTCCCCGCAATAATCCAGCAGGGGTATGTCCATTTTGCATTGTCACTGCCTCATCCATATATCCATCATCCAGCACCGGGCCATTATCACTGCTAAATACAATTAATGTATTATTGGCAATGCCCAAATATTCCAACTCTTTCAATATTTCGCCAACGGCCCAATCCAATTGCAAAATAGCATCTCCTCGGTACCCCAAATTACTCTTCCCTTTAAACATAGTGGAAGGCATTCTAGGTACATGCGGTTCGGTTAAAGCATAATAAAGAAAAAATGGCTGCTTTCTTTTCTGCTCAATAAATTCTTTCGCCTTTGCTAAAAATGTCAGTGGCATCTCTTCATCTGTCCACCTTGCTTTTTTGCCCCCGCTCATATAACCAATGCGGCCAATGCCATTTACAATCGTATTGTTATGCCCATGATTGGGTGAAGATTTCATTTTTAACAATTCCGGATTTGCAATACCCGTGGGTTCATTGCCTACCATTTTTTCATAATCCACTTGTATCAGATCTCCCGCATCCAAACCAATTACTCGATGATTTTCAACGAACACGGTGGGAACCCGATCAGCAGTTGCCGGAAAAATAAATGAATAATCAAACCCTACTTCATTAGGACCAGGCTTTACTTCTCCATTCCAGTCTTTTGCCAAACTATTGCCTAAGCCCAAATGCCATTTACCAACAATTGCAGTTTGGTATCCCCCTTTTTGAAAAAGGGAAGGCAGGGTTGTTTTGTCAGTAGGAATAATCAATGCGGCATCGCCTGGTAATATACCGGTACCCTTTTTACGCCAGGGATATTGACCCGTCATTAATGCATACCGCGATGGAGTACAAGTGCCAGAGGTAGAGTGGGCATTGGTAAAACGAATACCCCGACTAGCGAGTTTGTCAATATTAGGTGTACTGATTTTGGTAGCGCCGTAACAACTTGCATCACCATAGCCCAAATCATCTGCCATAATGATAATTACGTTGGGCTTTTGCTGCGCATCCACAATTAGGTTTGAAAGTAATGCCAGCGACAATAGTCCTATTTTATTCATAGTGTAGATATTAAATTTATTAAAAACATTGCGGATATTAGCTACCGTTTATGAGTCCTTGACGAAGCTCCATTTATTCTTTTACTGAAAATTTAGGATCCACAAACTCCCAGTCCCTTATATGCGATGACTGGTGTTCCCTTTTTAAAATTACTTCCATTTGTTTCACTAGTGCTGGATGCTGTGCTGCAACGTCGGTAGTTTCATTTACATCTGCAGCAAGATTGTATATTTCCCAGGAAGCATTTCGATCCTGCTTCATATTTGTTTTTACGCCCTTCCAATTCCCGATACGAACTGCTACCTGGCCTGTTTTTTCCGGAAATTCAAAATAAAGAAAGTCGTGTTTTTTTTGCTCTTTTTCTTTGCCCATCAAGGTAGGTAAAAATGAAACCCCGTCATTGGGCAATGCCTTTACGCCAGTTATCTCGGATAGGGTGGCCATTAAATCAAATTGAACCGATACATGATCGGTTATTTTTCCGGCAGCAATTTTTCCGGGCCAGCGTGCAATGAATGGCTC
>CANIMM010000162.1 GCA_947468255.1 Chitinophagaceae bacterium
AACAAGACCCTAGTGTTGAGATAATTGGTATGGTAACTGATGTAAAGCCATTTTATAACAGGGCTTCTGTATGTATCGCTCCATTGTTAAGCGGAAGTGGGACCCGGTTAAAAATATTGGAAGCAATGAGTATGGGAAACCCTGTAGTTGCTACTTCTATCGGTGCAGAAGGGATTGCATATGCAGATGGCGAAAATATTTTAATAGCTGATAGTCCCGAGATATTTGCTGTTCAAATTATTAAACTATTATCTGATAAAGCATTGTTCGAGAATTTAAGATTTGAAGCCTGGAAAATGGTAAATGAAAGATACGAATGGAGCAAAATTGGATTACAAGTTAATGAATCAATTGAAAAGTTATTAATATTACCCAATGCTAGCTGATAACAATTATACACCGCCATTAGTTAGCGTTTTGATGACCGCTTATAATAGAGAAATGTATATTGCTGAAGCTATTGAAAGTGTATTGGCCTCAACTTATCTAAATTTCGAGTTAATTGTAGTAGACGATTTTTCAAAGGATTCAACAGTTGATATCGTTAGAGATTTTGTAAAAAAAGATCCCCGAATAAAATTATTTGTCAACGAAAAAAATCTGGGGGATTATCCAAATAGGAATAGAGCTGCTGGTTACGCAAGTGGAGAGTTATTAATGATGGTTGATTCTGACGATACTATTTTCAAGGATAGTATTGCAAATTGTGTCGCATTGTTTCAAAAATATCCAACTGCTTACTTTGGGATTACTTGTGTTAACAATGATAATATGTCAATTTTATTTTCTGCAAATGAAGCTATTGGTAATCATTTTTTTAAACATCCAATTTTAATGAAGGGGCCTGGAGGCACTGTTATAGATCGTCAGTTTTTTCATGAAATTGGCGGATATCCTGTAAAATATGGTCCTGTAAACGATATGTATTTTAATTTAAAAGCTGCATCTAAAACGGATGTAATTCTAATTCCATTTGAATATATTTATTACCGTCGTCACGAAGGGCAGGAGATCAATAACTTCAAGAGTTATTTGTATAATAGCTATAGGTATTTGAGAGACGCATTAGTCGAATTAGATTTCGCTTTGACTAAAACTGAAATCAGCTGGATAGATAAAAAAAACAAAAGACGTTTTGTTACAAATATTACGAAGCATTTATTTATTACGGGTAGTATCGTAGAAACAGGTGAGGTTTTAAAATTAGCTAAATTTTCATTTAAAGACTTTTTAAAAGGTGTTTTTCATTGAACTAATATTTCAGCCTTTAAATAAATTTATCTTCTTTCCATAATTTCTTTTGTTGAATACCGATCCTAAAGAAATTTCATAGTTTTTATGATAAGTGATCCATTTGTTTCAATAATAATTTCTGCATATAACGCTGAAAAACACATAGCCCTTACTATTGAGTCTGTGCTGGTGCAAGAATGGAAAGAACTGGAAATTATCGTTGTGAACGATGGATCGACTGATGAAACTTTAACTATTTTACAAGGTTATGGAGACCAAATTAAAGTAATATCTCAAGAAAACAAAGGCCAGGATGCAGCCTTGAATGAAGGCTTTCGCCAATCAAAAGGGGCTTATATCAAATTCATGGATTCAGATGATTTGATTAATCCTGAAATGATCAAGAAGCAAGTGGAGGTTTTAAATGGTAGTAATGAGCACGTGGCTTATAGTGAATGGGCTAGGTTCTACAATAATCAACCGGAACTTGCCGATTTTACAAAACTGGATTACTGGAGGGATATGGAACCACTCGATTTTTTGACTTCAAGGCCAGAGGGAGTTATGCTTCAGTGTGGTATTATGTTAGTACCCAGAATATTAATTGAAAGGGCAGGGTTATGGGATGAAAGATTGATACTTTTTAATGATACTGAATTTTTTAATAGGGTATTGCTTCAATCAAAAGGTGTCAGGTTTTCAGAGGATGCTAAATTATACTATCGCTCAGCACAAAGCGGAAGTATTTCAGCGCAGGTTAGTAGAAGGTTTTTTGAATCCACTTTTTTGGCAACCAATCTGGTTGCAGCACAATTGCTAGCATCCGAAGATTCTTACCGGATACGTAATCTTATTTCTAATACATTTCTTAACCAGTACTTTCGAATGTATCCAAAATTCCCAGATTTGGTTCAGGCGCATGAAGAAAGGATACAATTTTATGGATCTGGTACTGTAAAACCTGAAGGGGGAAAGGTTTTTAAAAAGATTAAATTAATTGCAGGCTGGAAAATGGCCAGTAGAATTCAGGTATTGTTTTATCAATTGGGATACAAGCCTAGGGTATTTAAATGAGTATTAATCAAAATCCAAAGACTGGGCTACGAAAAATTTGCCTGCTTTCTGATCATCATTTATCCATGAATCCACGTTTATGGAAGGAGGCCTTCTTTTATGAAAAGGAGGGATTTGAGGTGATAATTCTTACGATGTGGCAATCGAAAGATTCATTGGAAAAGGATTTCCAAATTTTGGCAGGACATGCTATTAGTTACCAGTCCTATTTGAATTTAATTCCGGGGGTAGTTAATCCTATTAGTCGCTTTTTTTATCGGGCAAGAAAAAAACTTGCAGGTCAACTTCAAAAGTATTCTAAAATTAGCACCCGTTGGGCAATTAGTCATTCTCCGGAAAAAATGTTTTCAAGGGCAATGCAGGAAAAAGCAGATTTATATTCGGCTCATTTAGAATGTGCTTTTTTTGTTGGAAGGGACTTGATTAAAGCAGGTAAAAAGGTAAGTTTTGATTTTGAAGACTGGTATTCTAGGGACTACCTTGTACCCGAAAGACCAGTAAAACTTTTAGCTACATTAGAAAGTTTTGCGCTTGGAAATGGGTTATTTTGTACAGCCGCTTCTCAGTCGATGGCTTCTGCATTAGAGGATTGTTATCCTTCTAAAAATAGCATTACGGTTTTATACAATGGCTTCTCTGCAAGTATTGAAGAGCTTTTTATCAGTTACCTAAATTCCAATATTGACAAATCTTCATTTAATCTACTTTGGTTTTCAAGAACAATCGGACCAGACAGAGGAATAGAATTATTAATAAAAGGATTGCTGGTGTTGGATATCCCGGTTAGTTTACACCTGCTGGGAGAAATGTCGGAAGGGTATGAGTCCATCCTGCAAAGTACATTCCCTTTTGATAAGGGCCATAACCTAGTTATTCATCCATTTATTCCTCATAGTCAGTTAACAAGTTTTATTAGCCAGTTTAAGATTGGGTTGGCAATTGAAGAAAATATTAATGATAACAGGCAATTGACTATTACAAATAAGATATTACAATATTTACAATCAGGTTTGATGGTATTGGCGTCTGATACTGAAGGACAACGTGAGGTAGCTGGCTTTTTATCTCATTCGGTTACAATCGTTGATATTGGTAAGCCAATTGAAATAGCTACTGCCATTAAAGCTATGAGTCAAAAGGAATCATCTTTAAAAAATAGTCATAACAATCAATTTGAAGAAATATTTTCCTGGGAAGCACAGGAGATAAAACTAAATAGTTTAATAGAACAGTATTTATGAGCACAAAAGAAATAGTAATAAAAGCAGTTGATTGCATTCCATTTTTCTGGCGGACAAAAATAAAAAATATTCCTGGCCTAAAACAGATTCAATCTTTTCTGATGGCTCAATTGGTCAATGACCAAAGATTTGTAGCTACTATTTCCGCAGGGCCAGCAAAGGGGCTTGTATTTCCGGTACAGATGCCCCAGGATAAGTTAATGTGGATCGGAACCTGGGAAATTGACTTTGCAGAGGCTTTAAAAAATGCCATAATGCCCGGTTGGGTATGCTATGATATTGGAGCATACAAAGGTTATTACGCGGGTGTGATGGCATTAAAGGGTGCTTCTGAAGTATTTGTATTTGAGCCAATGCCTGTCAATGCAACTATAATTGAAAATTTGATTGAGTTAAATGCTTCCCTGCCCATTCGTTTACAAAAAATGGCCGTTTCAGATACTTGTGGAAAATCTGTTTTTAAATTAATGCCCGATGATACAATGGGTAAACTGGAAAAAAGTACTTTTCAGCAAGATGACCAGGAGCTTAATCAATTAGCTGTGCAGTGTATTACCCTAGACGAAATGGTTAAGAACGGAATTCCCGAACCTGACTTTATAAAAATTGATGTAGAAGGTTCGGAAGAATTTGTTTTAAAAGGCGCTGTTGAATTGCTAAAAAGTAAGCGGCCTTATTTAATGATAGAAATTCATTCGCCTGAAATAGGAAAGCGATGTATGGAAATATTGATAAATTATTACTCTAAAATCATAGTGTTTGAAACGGGGTTAGCTCCAGATAAAGGAACACCAGCAATTTGTCATTATATCGCTTCTGTTTAAGTGAAAAAAATCCTCATCTTATATCCTCATTTTCCACCCTCCAATCTAGCAGGAGTGCATCGCCCTAGGCTTTTTGCACAACACCTGCCATCCTTTGGCTGGGAGCCCATCATTTTAACGGTGGATAAGCAATATTATGAAGAGCCGCTAGATTATAATTTGGTTAAATTATTGCCTCCGAGTTTACGTATTGAAAAAGTTAAAGCGTTTAGAGTTACTAGCCCAAGGATGATTGGTGATATCGGGTTGCGAGCTTTTTATCAACTGTATAAAAAGGCTAAAGAAATCATTCAATCAGATAAGGTTGATTTTTTATATATCCCCATTCCATCATTTTACTGTGCTTTGTTGGGTCGCTGGTTGCATCATTCAACTGGTATACTTTACGGTATTGATTATATAGATCCATGGGTGCATCAATTTCCGGGAACTGTCCGGCTATTTTCTAGGCACTGGTTTAGTACCAAGATCGCCCAATTGCTGGAGCCCATTGCAGTTAAAAAGGCTTCGCTTATAACAGGTGTGGCGGCAGGGTATTATGAACCAATGTTGGATCGTAATCCCCATCTAATGTTACAGGCTCAATGTGGCGCCATGCCTTATGGTGGGGAGCAAGCAGATCACGATCTATTGTCACAACTGAATATTCAATCATATCTATTTTGTAAGCATCCAAACAAAATACAATTGGTGTATGCTGGTGCAATGCTCCCTAAGGCATATGGTCCATTGGAAGCTATTTTTAAAAGTATACAGTTGAACCCCGAAATTTTCAAGCAGGTTGAATTTCACTTTATCGGTACAGGGAAATCAACACAGGATCCCAATGGCTTCAATATAAAGCCTCTTGCTGAAAAATATGGACTTTGGCAATCGGTTGTTTTCGAGTATCCCCAAAGGATACCTTATTTAGATGTGTTAATTCATTTACAGCAGGCAGATGGTGTTTTTATTTTGGGTAGTACAGAGCCACATTATACGCCTTCTAAAATTTATCAGGCTGTACTATCTAAAAAACCATTACTGGCTGTCTTACATTCACATTGTACTGCTGTAAATATTATTCGTAATTCAAATTCAGGTAGCGTGCTAGATTTTAACGGAGAAGAAGGGGTTAGTGATATTTTTATTAATTTTTGCCCATTGTTGAATGAATTTATTTCCGATTCTTTAAACTATGTAACCGCAAAAGTTGATCAGAATTTATTCAGTCAATATTCAGCTAAAGCTGTAACCAAAAAATTAGCTAACCTACTAAATCAATTAGCCTGAAACGCCTCGCCATCATCACCACCCACCCAATTCAGTATAATGCCCCTGTTTTTCAATATTTGAAACACAGGAATAAGATTTGTTCCAAAGTGTTTTATACATGGGGCGAAACTGTGTTGAAAGATAAATATGATCCGGGTTTCGGAAAAGTCATTGATTGGGATATCCCATTATTGGATGGATACGATTATACATTTGTTCAAAATGTTTCTAGTAGACCCAGCTCTAATCATTTTAATGGCATTGACAATCCCTCTTTAATTCAAGAGATTGAATGTTGGTCACCAGATGCCTTATTGGTTTTTGGTTGGAGTTTTAAAAGCCATTTAAAACTGATGCGGTACTTTAAGGGGAAAAAAGAAATATTTTTTCGGGGAGACTCTAATTTACTAGATGAAACCTATCAAAATTCATTTAAAACTATACTGAGAAGATTTTTTTTACGTTTCGTATATCAATCTGTCGATAAGGCCCTTTACGTGGGTACCCATAATAAAAATTATTATTCTACCCATGGATTAAGGGATCACCAACTAGTTTTTGCTCCACACGCCATCGATAACCAACGATTTTCAAATGGTATCAATGCTATAACTAGATTACAGATTGGGATCCCTTCCAGTGCTTTTGTTTTTTTATTTGCTGGCAAGTTTGAAATCAAAAAGAATCCTCATTTGTTACTCAGTGCTTTTCTACAGATCGCGAATACGAATTGTCATCTTTTATTAGTAGGCAGTGGCCCCCTTGAATCTGCTTTGAAATCAAAAGTAGCAAGTTTACCCCTTAGTGTAAGTAATAGAATCCATTTTCTGCCATTTCAAAATCAGACCTTAATTCCAGCTATATATCAATTATGCGATGTTTTTGTACTTCCTTCACAGGGTCCTGGCGAAACCTGGGGGCTTTCTATTAATGAAGCGATGGCCTGCGCTAAGCCAGTTTTAGTGAGTGATCAATGCGGTGCTGCGCTTGATTTAGTAAAAAGAGGTAAGAACGGATATATTTTTAAAAGCAATGACGGTTATGATCTGTTGAATAAAATGGAAGTCTTATTGGCTAATCATGATCATGTTGCTGAGATGGGGCATCATTCTTATCAATTGATTCAACCCTGGAATTTTGATTCCATTTGTTCATCTATTGAGCAATTACTTGTATAACCACTTTTCTATTACATTTTCATTTACCCTTTAGTTAGTAAATATTGAAATCACTTTTTAATACATCTTTTAACTGGCCACTATTTTTGGGTTTTGCTATTGTAATTAGATTGTTGCTAATTGGAATTAGTTGGACTTCCTATTTTGCCATTTTGTTGTCGCTGCACCAGTTTATTTTACTATTCAATTCTATTGGTCATATTATACCTATTCGGTATTTGTTGGGGGCCTTTATGTGTGTGCAATTTTTTATAGGTCCTGTTTTGGCATATAATGGGTTGGATGAATACCAGTATATTCATTACAAAATGAGGATACCCGAATCGGA